>JAMDAS010000017.1:0-76340 GCA_023484085.1 Candidatus Omnitrophota bacterium | reverse complement strand
AACAACCCTTTAAAAGGTCATATATATATTGCCAACTTTTCACTATGGGCAAAAGTCCGCTCAGGAAATTGCACAGACCCATATCCTTTATCAGGAGTCAGGGGGATTGCTGTCCAAAGCGGGTATATATACGTTCCGCTTTATTTAAAGAACAGGATTGACGTGTACAATGAAAAAGGGGAAAAAACAAGAGAAATAAAAGGACTAAAAAAACCCAATGGAATTGCTTTTAATAAAAAAGGAGAGCTTTTGGTTGCCAGTGGAGACCGGATTCTTAAAGTAAATATTGTTTCAGGAAAAGAACAGGATTTTATAAAAGGGCTATCCGGCCCCTGGGGGATAACAGTAGACAAAAAAGGCAACATATATATAACAGACCTTGGAAAAAGTCAGCAGGTCAAGAAATTCTCTCCTGGTGGAAGACTTCTCCTGACAATCGGGAAAAAAGGCGGGGACTCAAACTTTAGCGGGCCAATGACACCTTATGTTCTTCATTTTCCATTAGGGATTGCTGTAAATAATTATGGAGAAATATGCCTTGCAGATAGTGGTGTTCCGGGAGCATGGTATGGAGGCGGAGCCAGAACCTTAGTGTATAACCAAAATGGTGGATTTCTTCATGACTGGTTTAACCCCGGGACAACTGAAGTAAGCGTGGCAATATCAGGAAAAAACCCTGACTGGCTTTATACAGGGAGTTCCGGGCTTTATAGATTTAGTGTAAACTTAAATAATAAAAAATGGAACTGGACTGATTTTTGGTTTCCCGGGCCTGAAAAAGGAGGAGTTTTCTGGTATCGCCACGAACTTACGGCTTCCAGAAACCAGCACAATATTCTTCTGTTCAGACATAATCGGCAATATCTTTTTACCCCTGGAGTCAATCCTTCTATTTTTAAAATTGCCGGAAATAAGTTAATCCCGGTTGTGGCAGTGGGAAGCACATTCCCGGAAAGTTTTAAAAAAGGATGGCAGCCGGATGTAAATAATGCAGGAGGAGCGTGGAACAAGCCAAAACCTGGTTTTACTTATTCACCCCCAACAGGCATTTTTCCAACAGGCATTTTTTTATGGGAAGATAAAAATGATGACGGCAGGGTAGAAGAAAATGAAATCACTTTTGGGCAGACCCCGGATAAAAATCGCAAGTATGGTGGTGGTATTTCTTCCTATAATTCTGATTATATTGATAGTGAATTTAACCTGTATTTAGTATATTTTTCTGCTCCCCCGTCTTTAAGTGGAACAGTTTATGAACTACCTTGTCTGGGATTTAATAAATATGGTATCCCTCAATATTCATTATCAAGAATGAAGGTTGTGCTGCGGGATGCGGTTTTGCCAGTAGAGAACATACCCGGGACTAATCAACAATATGGCAACTATGATTTTTATTTACATACTGGTAAAAAAGATAATATTTATGTTGTCAATACAACATTAGGCTCGTCTAAAGGGTTAGGATGGGCAGCGGAGATACATCAATCAAAGTTGAGTAAATGGCATAATGGAAAACTTCTCTGGAGGATAGGTAAAAAAGCAACAGGGTTTGCACATCCTGGTGAAAACTACAGATTGACTAATATTTCAGGAATCACAAAAGGATTTGTATTTTGCAGTGATGTAGCGGGTCCTGAAAGGGTTTACACAACAGATGGATTATATGCCGGCAGTCTTTTAAAAGATGGCTACCGTGCACCTGTGCCAGATGCATATCTTATTCAAGGTGAAAATTTCTGTCATAGGGTATTTACAGACAGAAAAACAGGACAGACATGGCTTGCTGGTGGATATGATGGGGTCCGCTTCTTCAAAATCATAGGGCTTGACCATGCGCAAAGGTTCACAGAAAATATCCTGATTACCAAACAGACGCAACAAAAAACCCGGGCACAGTTAACTCCGGCAAATGGAGAAAACCTTTCTTCTTTTACCGGCAAAAAGATACAGGTAGGTTTTATTCTGCCTGCTGAAAAACCAATTCCAATCAATGGAAGCCTTTCTGACTGGAATCTGAATGATATTTTTTCAGGACCAATTACTCCAGACATAACAGACAGACAGATGATTAAAAAAGAAGCCGCCTGGGTGTATGGAAGATATGATAAAAATAACCTGTATTTGGCAGAGGAAGTAAATGCTTCTTATAAACCCTTGGAAAATAAAGGCAGACTTACACGGACATGGTGGTACTGGAATTCACTCCAGGTGAGACTTTTAATGCCATCAGGGCCAATGGACCTCGGATTATATTATGATACTCCCACAAAAAAATTTTACATAGAAAAATCCTATGGCGGACCAATGGGTTATGACAAGGTAATATATAATCTTATTGGTAAGGGTGCAGATTTGAAAGCTCAAGTCTATCCTGACAAAAAAGGATACATAATGACAGCAAAGGTGCCATGGAAACTGCTTGACCCTGAGTTTAAGGCTAAACCCGGCAGTATTTTCCGTATGGGATTAGAACAGAACTGGAATAGCGCAATTCCAAATCAATTTAATCCTGCTGCTACAGCTTTCTGGGGTGGTGGAATGTCTTCTATAGTTCCGGCTAATTATGCGCCTGCCATATTGATGCCGTATTATACCAATAAGGCATTTGCAGTTGTAAAAGGGCCGGAAAATGTAAAACTTAATGGCAACCTGAAGAATTGGCCTGTTACAGATGTAGCAAACATTGAAGTGTCCCGTAAAAGCAAAGAATTTTCAGGAAAAGTTTTATCCTGTTATAACTCAAAATATTTTTATGTGGCTTTTGATGTAATCGGAACACCAATGAGAAATGCCGGTGGGGACATCCGCACATGTTTCCAGACCGGAGATGCTGATGAAGTGTATCTATCAATCAATCCCAGGGATAATCCAGACAGGACCGGCCCCACAGCAGGCGATTACAGGATAGTGATGACAGAGCTTAAAAGCAAGACACCTGTAGTAGTGGCATTCAGGGCAATAGTTCCCGGGGAAAAACAAAAATATGTAGGGCAGACAAGACTGGACAAGGTAGAACAGATACCAGGGGCAAAAATATTTCTGAAAAGAAGAACAGACGGATATATTCTTGAAGCTGCCATCCCGTGGAAATATTTTGGAATTGAGCCTCAAAAAGGATTTATCACAAAAGGGGACTTTGCGATAGATTTCAGCAACCCGGCAGGAAATGCCACTGCCCTGAAACTCTATTGGGCTGAATACAGTTCAATGCAGAATGACCTGGCTCAGGAGTTGAAACTCCACCCTGACCAATGGGGATGGTTTGCGTTTTTATAATAGGTAGGTCAAGTTTATGCATTGTGCCATCAATAATTCAATCCTGGACAACAAACTGGCTGAGATGTCTAAACGCAATGATAAGCCCTTCGTCCTCTCTAAGGATATTTTTTTCAGGAATGTTTCTATAGATAGCATCATGCCATCCTTCAATGTTAAAATCCCCGGAATAACCACTTCTTAAAAGCTCTTTTATACACAGATTCCAGTCAGTGTCACCGAGACCGGGAAAACAGTGTTCATTGACGCCTGGATGCCATAACCCGTATTTCATAAGAAGGTCACGGTTTATATGTGCATCTTTTGCATGGACATGATAAACTCTTTTTCCGAATTTTCTTAATGTTATTATAGGGTCAATAAACAAACCAATAAGATGACTGGGGTCCCATTCAAGACCAATTGCCTCGGAATGTACTTCATTAAATCCTTTTTCCCACATACCTGGAGTACACATCACATTTATTCCACCTGAAGGGGTACCGTAGGCACCCATAGGGCAGTGTTCAAATGCGATTTTAATATTATGGGCATCAGCAAATCTTGCATGTTCGCTCCATACCTCCTTGAAAAGAGGCAGACTGTCTTCAAGAGGTTTGTCAACAATTCTCCCGGAAAATCCAGCTGCCACACCAACCCCCATTTTTTCTGCCAAAAGTATAGAATTCCGGACTAAATTTTTCCCTTCCTCTTTTTTACCCGGGTCAAAATGATTAATATAAAAAGCTCCAAGACAGGAAATCGTTATGCCATTTTCTTTGAACGAAAGTGAAACCTCCTGTGCTTTTTTATCCCAGTCCTTATCTCCCGGGAAAAATCCACATCCTGGTTTTACTATAAGTTCACAGCTTTTAAAACCAATTCTTTTTGCAAATTCAATTCTTTCTTTATTATATTCCATCATAAATCCAAGTTTCATTTTTTTCTCCTCTTTGATGATTTCTTTTTTATTTTAAAATTAGATTGTCGTTAATATTTTATTTTTATTATTTTTTCTTCATCAATTGATTTTTCAATTGCAGATATAATTTTAACATTGTTCAATCCATCTGCCAATTTTATTATTGGTTCTTTTTTTTCCCGGGCGCAGTCTACAAAATGTTTTATTGGCAGGGATGCATAACCAAATGTGTGGTTATATACCGGTGAATGGACAGTATAGGCAGGTCTTTCAAAAGTATTCTTTAATTCTGAGCAGACCATTATTCCCTGGTTGTTTACATCCATGTGAGCCTTCCCTTTGCTTGTTTGCAAATCAACGATAAATTCCACCAATGATGGCCAGTTGTCAGGGATTATCCATGAGGTTTCCAGTGTGGCAAAAGAATTTCCAAAATCAAGTGTGGCACTGACCACGTCATATATGTCCAGTCCATTACTTTTTAAAACTTTTTTTATACCCCTGGCATAGACACTCCTGGGAAAAGCTTTTGTAAGCCAGCACGCTAAATCAACTATATGGGGAAAAAGGAACCATTGCGGCCCGGATTTTCCTGACCATGAGAACCATTTAAGCGGGACACTTATCTTATCACTCAGTTTAATGGACATCATGATAATTTCCCCCATGTCTCCTTTTTCCAATTTTTCTTTTACCGAGACAATTGGCGGGTTAAATCTATTATGAAAGTCTGTCATTAACAGGACACCCGTTTTTTGGGCAGTATCCACCATTTCTTCTGCCTCGTCAACTTTGGTTGCCATAGGTTTTTCAACAAGAACGTTTTTCCCTGAGCGAAGCATCTCAACAGAAATATCCTTATGGGCAAAATCAGGAGTTACAACTGATACCGCTTCAATTTCCCTGTTCTTTGCAATTTCCCTGTAGTCCCTGATATAAGAGGTTTTATATTTTTCAGCCAATTCTTTTCCTTTTGTTTCATTCAAATCACATATTGCAATCAGTTCTGCCCATTCGTAATTTGCATAGGTATCACAATGGATTTCCCCAAATATTCCTGCTCCAACAACTGCGCATTTAACTTTTTTCATGTTTTTTCTCCATTTTAAAGATGATTTTCCCCCCATGTATTTTTTATCAGAGTAAAAACAACGTCTTTTGTGTCAAGTCCGCATATTTTTTTAAGGACATTGTCAATGCTATTTTGGGTAATATATTGCTTTAAAATAACGCCTTCAGGGTCTTCCGTGTCAAAATAATTTAAAACATAAGGAATGACCCGGCAGATTTTTTCCGGGGTAATACCTTGTGAAAGGCAAAAATCCGCAGTCCCGATAAATCTTTCATTTTTACCTAATTTTCTTATTGGTTCCCGTGTTACTCTTTTAACAGTATCTCCAAGTTCCTTGTTTAAAAATCGTTTTAACAGGTCTTCATAGTATCCTGACAATTCTTCAACAGTAATCCCATAACATTTGTTAATTGCTTTTATAACCTCATTTACTGCCTCGCTTACAATTTTTTTTATTTCAATGTCAGATGCGCATTCCCATATAAACCGGTATCCCTTTTCATGTCCTATATAGGCAAATGATGAGTGTGAAAAATTATGAATATACGTCTTCATATCCTGGTAAGGTCTCAGCTCATCTACAAAAAGAAATCCATTTATAAGAGGCGGCTCACCTTTAAAAGAATTTTTTGATACAGGAAGGGTATTATATTTCTCAACTTTTACAAGAAGAGGGTTTTCCTGCTTTTCTTTTTCTGAAATGTTAGGGACCATTCTACTTAAAACTGTTTCCACAAAACCAATTTTTTCATCAATTTTTTGTCTAAAGGACTCTTCCATGTTTTTTTTGATATTTTCTGAAAGAATTAAAGCGGAATTTTTCATATTTTCACATATAATAATATTTAAAACATCACCGGGTTTTTCCCTGAATCTTATTTTTATGATTTTTGCTAAAACAGGTGCAAGATTTTTAAGATTGTTGGCTCCGACAGAAATACTAATCAGGTCAATGTTCAAGGCATTATCAAGAATTTTTTTTTCATCTTTCATGTCTATGGCGGAGAAATTTGAGATTTCTTTCTTTATTACATGTTCACCAATAATCCATAATGGATATTTTCCACTTTCATTAAGAATCTGGACCAATTTTGAATATACATCAACATAAATAACCTCACGGCCGGAATCAAAATACAATTCCCCCAAAAATCCTCTCCCGATGTTTCCTGCACCAAAATGCATGACTTTTTTATTTCTTGGTTTTTTAAAATTCATCTTCAAACTCTTTTATTTCTTTATTTGACGGTAAAACGCCGATTTCAATCCGGTATTCTTTCTTTTCTCCCGGGGTTAAAAATGGAAGTTTACCTTCTTTTCTTAATTGAGCCCTTGTTGATATGTGACAATTTGAGGGTTCTATGCCAACGACATATATACCTTCACCGGTCATTTTCCATTCAAGAAATTCCGGGAGTTGGGAAAAAGAATATTTTATGTAAAGACCAAAACCTGTGCCATTATCACATTTTTCATTAACGACGGCAACAGAAACAAAACCATTTTTATCGGATTCCATCTGGTGATAATAACATTTTTCATTATACCCTGTAACAGGTCCTGAAAATATATTATATTCATTTGCGTCTTTTTCTGCTTCTGCATCCCGTGGATGAGCCGTTTTTGTAGGGGAGATTAACCGGGACCCTTCATCAAGAACAGGAAAACCTGCATTTATATGATACAAAATCATATGAGGGGTTTTTTCAAAGCCATGATTTTCCACGACGTCTTTTATGTAAAGCCTGGATTCCCCCAATTTTGTAGTAATTGTTCTGGTGAGGAGTATATTTTCTCCAAAAACTCTTGTTTCATGCACCCTGCCCTGAACAGTAAGAGTATACTCATCTTTGTTCCACATACTATCTGTCCAAACATTTTTTGCAGGGATATTATTTATTCTTCCGTGGAGCCCGAGCTGTCCGCCTTCATCCACACAGGGATGTCCTGCATACGTTAATCCGCATGTTGTGAGCAGTCCTCCAAAAAAGCTTCTTAAAAATCCAGAGCCTTCCGGTTCAAAAAATTCAGGTGCAATATTTCCTGTTGAAGAGCGCCAGCATAAAGCTCTTCCCTTATACTCAGCGTCCGAGATATCCATTCCCCTGTCAGGCAGAACCGTAAAAGAAAAACCTGAGCCTGTTTTAACGTCTATGGCATTTACGCCTTTTTCATTTCCTTCAGAAAATGTATATCTTTTGATTCCTGCAATCTGAAACATATCCCCCACTCTTTTCAGTAATTCTTTTTTGCTGTAATTTTTACCATATACTTGTGCCATATCCGTATCCTCCTTATTTTTTCGGTTTTGATGCGGTAAGAATTTCTTCATTATACTCCAACAATTTTTTTACAATTGGGTCAAAATATTCAGAGAACTCTTTTTGTATGTTTCCATATTTTTTAAGTTTTTGACTTTCCATGTCATGCAAAGTTTCCCATATTGCCACGCACCTTGAAGATATGACATTAGAACCCATTATTTTATTTTTTTCAAGATGTAGTTCTTTTTTTACTTTCTCTATTTCATGGATTATATTTTTTATTAGGAATTTTATCTTTTCACACTGTGGCCCGTTAATATTATTTATTGTTTCAAAAAATATCCCCTTTTTATTATATAGCGAGGATTCAATTTCTGAAAGAAGCTCTTCAACGTAGCAAAGAGAGCTTGTAATGCTTCTTTTATGTGGTTCGTACAGATGAAATCTCTCCTTTTCCATTATAAATGTAGTTTATTATCTATATACTCATAAGTCAATTTTTTATAGAATGAATTTCAGTGGGGCAGGGTGGTCAAATTCCGTAGATAGTGAAGACCTCTTCTATTTTTCTCTCTTTTATAATCATCTGTTCCAGGGTGATACTATCCAGGGTATTAATAATGGCATTATTAACATTGACCCATAACTCTCTTGCCGGACAGTTTGGCCATCTATGGCAGAATGTTTTACTTGTAATACATCCAACGATAGATATCCTGCCCTGAAGAGATTCCACCACTTCTTTTATTGTTAAAAGTGAAGGCTCTTTTTCAAGAACAAATCCGCCTTTTGTTCCCTGAACGCTTCTCACGATACCTGCATTTTTCAGATCTAACATTATTTGTTCAAGGTATATTTTGGAAATCTCCTGTCTTTTTGCAATGTCTTTTATAAGAATCGGTTGTCCATCAAAATGAGAGCCTATGTCTATAAGTGCCCTTACACCATATCTTGTTCGTGTAGAAAGTTTCATGTTTGTTCCTCCATTTCTATGCTGTTTACCACTATTTCTCTGCTATCAGGGGAAATATCTTTTTTCAGTTTGACTTGAGTTTTTTCCATGAGAGCGCTATTTTCTGATTCTGCAATATTTTTCAATAAAAACTCCAATGTTTCTGCATTAATATGACTTAACGGACTTACAGTTACGTTTATGGTTTTAATACTTTCCGCAGAATGCTCCTTTGCTATTTTTTTACAAGCCTCAAATAAATTCTGTGCTATTGACAATTCGTGCATAGTCTGTCTCCCAATTTAATATATTAGAAATGTATTTTTTCATCTTCAATGTAAACAGCCCGTCTGCATTTTGGGCAGGTTATGTTGAAAATTTCATCTCTTTCAATTTTTTCATGCTTTTCATGTTTTACCGGAATGATGGCTGGTATATCCAGGGATTTCTGAATATGTTCAATATAGTCTGCCTGTGAAAAAGATAATGAACCGAGTCTTTTCATAACCCATAGAATATGTTTTTTTGCTCCAACAATACCTCCACAGTGGCTGCATAAAATAATCTGGTGTTCAATAGAATGATTAACCTCATTTTCTGAAAAATAAGAAACATCAAACTGTTTCGTCAGTTTTATTCCCTGACCTGTTATGCAATTTCTTTCACATTCCTGGCAATTAATGCAATAGGCGGGAATATGGGTTAACCTTCTTGTTGGATTTGCAGGGTCTAAGTTTTCTTCCACCTCAATGGCTTTTGATGGACATACCTGGGCACAGGCGGTACAGCCGACACACCCCTCCTCATAAAACTGTGGCTTTCCACGGAACCCTTCAGGGACAATAATTTCCTCCATGGGGAATCTTGTCGTATAAGGCTTTGAAAAAAGACTCCTGACAGCTTCCCTGAGTTCTCTTATTTTTGGCTTTTTCATGATTTTTTTAATTTTTTGGTTTTTTCCTGGCTTTTTCGGACAATTTCAGTCCATGTAACGTTTTTCTTTTTTCTTGTATTGGCATCATAAACTGAAACCCTTTCAGTACAGCAATAACACGGGTCAACCCCTGCTAAAATTATCGCCACGTCCGATATTGTCTGTCCGATACAGCTTTTCTTGAAGGTGGGAACGTTAACATAACTTGGCGCCCGGATTTTATGACGGATGGGACTTGATGTGCCGTCACTTCTGACGTAATGGAAAACCTCTCCCCTTAGAGCTTCATGTCTTCCTATTCCTTCCCCGGGAGGAATTTCCTTTACTTCATTAAGAATTTCCCCTTTTTTGTTTTCAATCCTGTCTAAACACTGCTGTATGATTTTTATTGATTCAAAACATTCAAGCAGCCGGACGACCGCCTTGTCAAAAACGTCCCCATTTTCACGGGTTATAACCTTCCAGTCAATAAAAGAATATGCAGCATAAGGATTATCCCTGCGGACGTCAATGTCAACACCGGATGCCCGCGCAACGGGTCCTACTGCCCCGTAATCCTTTATGTCTTTTTTTGTCAGCACCCCAACGTTTACGAGTCGTGCCTGTAAAACAGGGTCATCTAAAACGACTTTTGTCAGCATTTCATTCTGGGTTTTAAGCGTATCAAGTGTTTTTCTTAACGCCTTTATTTGTTCATCGTTAATATCTCTTCTCACCCCGCCGATTTTTATCATTGAATAATTATTCCTGTTTCCCGTAAGCATTTCCATCATATCAAGTAGGGGCTCTCTATATTTCCATACCCACATAAAAACGGTATTATATCCAAGGAAATGACCCGCTAATCCCGCCCACAAAAGATGGCTGTGCAGCCGTTCCATTTCGGAAATAATCGTTCTTATGTATTTTGCCCTTTCAGGTATGTCAATACCGAGAAGATTCTCAACGGCATTTGCATAAGCCACAGGATGGGAATTAGAACATATACCACATATTCTTTCTACAAGAAACGTGACCTGGTCCCAGTGTTTTGTTTCTGATATTTTTTCAATTCCCCTGTGGTTGTATCCTGCCTGCCATTCAACGTCCACTACATTTTCTCCGTCACAATGAAGAATAAAAAATTCAGGTTCCTCAAAAAGAGGATGGTCTGGACCTAAAGGTACGATTATTTTTTTCATATTATTTTTTCCTTACCGGGTAATCTCCTTCCGGCCAGTCTTCGGGTAAAAGAAAATGTTTAAGGTTTGGGTTATTTAAAAATTTAATCCCGAAAAACTCCCATGTTTCTCTTTCAATATACTCAATTCCCGGGATAAGAGAAACAAGAGATTCAACCTCAGGTTTTTCCTTATCAAGATAGACCCTTAAAGAGACAATCACCCCATCCTTGTCAAAAGAAAAATGATAAAGCATTTCAAAATTATTCTCGTTATGGATACCGCTGGCAATAACGTATCGTGCATCAAGGTTTTTAAATATAATTTCTGCACATTTCAGAAGATTATTCCTGTCAATTGTGATATATATTCTTTTATCAGCAGGCTCTTCAAACTTTTTCACCATATTCCCTAAATTTTCTTTTAGCAAAACGTTAAGTTTCATATTTTTCCTTATTCTCCTCACTTCAGTTTATTTAAAAGTTTTACTACGGCTGATATTATTGCTGCAGGACCGGGAGGGCATCCCGGTATAAAAACGTCTACGGGAATAACGTTTTTTAGCGGTCCTGCCATATTATATCCAGACCTGAACATATTTCCTGAGCAGGCGCATGTTCCTACGGCAACGACAAAACAAGGTTTTGGTGTCTCATGGTAAACCTCTTTTACTCTTTCAAGGTTCTTTTTTGTTACGATACCTGTTATAAGAAGAACGTCTGCATGCTTTGGACTTCCCACAAGAACCATCCCGAACCTTTCAATGTCAAATCTTGGACTGAGACAATCAAGAATCTCTATGTCGCAATTGTTACATGAACCAGTGGAAAGATGATATACCCACAAGGATTTTTTTAAAGCTCTTGTTTTAATATTCATTTTATATTTTCATAAAAACAAAACTTGCAATTATAAGTATTATTATTACTTTCCAGAAAAAACGAAGCGACTGGTCAATCCTGAGTCTTGGATTCGTATTTTTTACGATAATCAGGAGTAAAAATATGACAAGATATTCCAAAATCCATGCCAATACGTTAAAACTTCCAAAAAAAGATGCAATGAGTAAAAGTGGTACCACGATAAACAAAACAGCTTTTGTCAGTTTGAAAAAGCCAAGAAGAATTCCCGAATATTCAAAAAGTGCCCCTCCTGCAATTTCCGTATCCGCTTCAGCAAGGTCAAAAGGGACAATCCCGAGTTTTCCTATGCTTCCCCAGAATGCTACAAAAAATGCAATGAACCCTGATACTGAGAAGAAATTAATGCCCGTATTTTTTTGCATGTTCACGATATTATAGATAGACGTTGAAAGATTTGATTTTAAAATAATCAGAACCAGCGATGCAATAAAGGGTAGTTCACAGGCAAGAGTGAGTTTAAGCGCTCTTGATGAGCCCACAGAGGCGAGAGCATTTCCTGAAGAACTGCCGCCAAGAATAAGACCTGAATACGGTAATGTCAAAAGAAAAATAACGGTAATCAAGTCTCCCCGGAAACTTATTCCATACAGAAGAGAAAAAATTATGATAACGCCTGCAGCAAGTGCTCCCAAAAAAGAAACAATCGGGGCAAAAATAAAAATAAACCTGTTCGCACGTTCAGGTATGGACGTTTCCTTGGCTGAAAGTTTTATAATATCAGTAAAATTCTGCCACCATGGTGGTCCGACCCGCCACTGCAGTCTTGCCGTAATTTTTCTTTCAACTCCAAGTATAAGCAATCCAGCTGCTATAAGAAAAATAGACCATACGATAGACAATAGAACAACGTTTAAAATATTCATTTTTTTATTTCCTGGAATTTGAGCCAGTTAAACACCTTTACGATAAGATGCTGTCCAAGTCTTTCAAGATATTTCTCATTTTTTATTTCTTCCTCATCTATATACCTTATTGCGTATTCAGGGCATTTCTTTGCGCATAAAGGCAATTGCTCAGTCTGCAGGTTTTCAATACAGAAATCGCAATTACTTACGATATATGGTATTGAATCATAAAATATTGTGCCAAATGGACATGCCATGGCACAGCTTTTACATGAAACGCACCTTAATTTGCTTCTCACGATAACATCATTTTCTCTTTTCAGGGCATTATAAACACATGCATTTACACATGGATGGTCCTTACACCTGCGGCAGACAAACTCAAAGGATATAAGCTCATGCAGATATTTTATTCCATTGTTATCCGGGTGATATGGATATCTGCAATTTACAACACACTTTGGACATGACTGACATTTTTCGTAATCTATGTATAATTTTTTCATCTTGTTTCACTACTTCTTTTAATCTATTTCTTGCATTGTTATGAATTCATTATGCCCATATTTTTGGCTGTCCTTTTATTTCCTCGTACGTAAACACAGGTCCGTCTTTGCACACAAACTTGTCTCCGATAAGACAATGCCTGCACTGGCCGATTGCACAATACATCTTTCTTTCCATTGACAGATAAATATTTTCAGGTTTATATCCCACATCCAACAGTTTCAGTGTCGTAAACTTCATCATAATGGGAGGTCCGCATACGATGGCATTTTCCGGGCTGCAGGGCAATCCGTCGAGTGTTTTTGTTACCACACCATCGCCGTAATTCCATCCTGCGTCTTTTTTATCAACGGTAATACGGAAACAAACCTGCCCCCTGGATGAAAGCCATTTTTCTGACAGCCAGGTTTCAAAAACCTCCTGTTTAAAGATAAAGTCATCAGGTGTTTTTGCTCCACAGCAAAAAACAATGGATTTATAGTTATCAAGTGTTTCAACAAGTGCATAAAATAAAGCACGAAGAGGAGCAAGACCTACACCTCCGCCTACAAGCAAAATATTCTTATTGTTAAATTTTTCAAGAGGGTAGGGCTTCCCATAGGGTCCTCTTATACCTGTTATATCCCCCTTTTTAAGTTCATGGATTGCACCTGTTACCCTGCCTGTTTTCATGACGGTTACATCAATATAATTTTTTTCAAAAGGGGAAGAAGACGGTGTAAAAGGAGCTTCCCCGACTCCAGGGACAGTAAAAGAAATAAACTGGCCCGCCTGGAAAGAAAACTGCTCCACGGGTGTAAGACGTACTGTTTTTATAGTGGATGATTCCTTAAAAACGTCTGAAACCTCGCATTTTACCGGTTTATATATATTCTCCATTTTCTTTAAATACCTCTTCAAGAATTTTTCTTTTATCTATTTTCCCGGGGCAGCCTGAAATACATCTGCCGCATCCGGTACAGCCCACTATTCCCAAATTCTTTACCATGTACCTGTATTTACAGAGAAGCCTGTTGGCATACCTTTCCCATAAAAGCGACCTGGGGGAAACACCTGATGCCATTTTTGCATAAGACTGATAAAGACAATAGTCCCATATTTTTGTCTTTGAAAAAGACACCCGTGAACTAAAATCTTCAAGTAAAAAACATACACATGTAGGACAGGATGCGTTACATGCTCCACACTGGACGCAGTCAAATGCCCCTGATTTCCATCCGGGGGATTCAATCTTATTTTCCATGCAGGCGGGTATGTCATTTCTTATGTGTCCCATTTCACATAATTTATATTTAGAATTATTTGCCTGGACAATATTTTTTGTTTGTTTTCTGATAGATTCCCTGATTTTCATACTGTTCTCAGCAGTCTTTTCCTTTTTAGCAATCCCCCTGATTATTTTTTCACCTTTTTCTGAGCCGATTTCCACAATAAAACCATCTTCCATATATGTAAGATTCAGGTCAAAGTTCTTCTCAGGGTATGTTCTGTTGCCCCATAACTCACAAAAACAATATTCATCGGGTTTCTGGCAGTCAATGGAGATAATGGTGGCTTGTTCTCTCCTCAAACCATATGTCGGGTCTTTATAATCATTGTTTATGAAAACCTTATCTGTTGTATCAAGTGCAAGAAGGTCGCAGTTTGTTGCCCCAATAATGATAAAAGGTTCTACATTGCCTATTGCAGGAAGTATTCTCTCCTTGAATGGAAAGAAAAAAATCTTTAATGGTGCAACAGGATGCATCCTGTCATAGACTACATTATCAACATTTTCAGGATTAACTGTTTTCCAAAACAGTGAGGAAGATTGGTTGTTGTCCGTTTTTACAAATTGTGTTCCATTTGAGAGCAGAGGTTCAGTACTTTCATATGGAGCATAAGTTTTTATTTCCGCACTTTTTTCCCCGATATATTTATTCCATTCTTTTTTATTTATGAAATATGTATCCATTTGTGAACACACTCACAATATATCTAAAAAAATTTATTTTTTTTAAAAATTATCTGTTTTTACTTTTATGTTGCATTCACTGCCATAAGTCTTTTATATCTGAATTATCAAGGGTAATTCAGATTGTTAATTTTAATTTTAACACTATATTTTATTTTGTCAAATTTTTTAATAAATAAATTTTTTTATAAAAAAATATACTTTGTGAAATAATGAACAAATATTACTGATATTATAATATTTCTTTATCTTTTTCATCTACGTTCCTATCAGATTTTTTTCTTAATTGTCTTGTATATGCATATCTAAACTTCATATTCCATCGTGAAGGCTCAGACAGTTCAAATTCATTGTTTAGTGTCATGGCATTTGTAGGACATACGTCTGCACACTGGCCGCAATGTACACATCTGTCATTATGAATGGTCATCTGGAATTTTTTTTCTTCTTCCAAAATAGTTCTGATTTCAATGGCTTCAGCAGGACAATCCCTTTCACAGGCTTTGCATACAATACATAATTCCGTGTTTAATACCGGTAAACCTCTGAATCCTTTTGGTACTTTGAGCTTTTCAAAAGGATAGTCAACCGTTGCCGGTTTTTTAAAAATATGCCTCCAGAGTTCCGGTATAAAAAATCCTAATTTCTTTCCCATTAAAATACTCCTTTCCGATAAATTTGGATTGTCTTTCCCATGATAATTTTGGGTTATGCACAGAACAATCACTACCTGTGCATACTCTCCGCCTTCTTTGGAAAGCAACTACCTATATGGTAAAAACAGGCGTCGTGGTTCTTTTCAAAGCACGATAGTCCGCCAATCTTTTAGGCGGAGAAAAGAGAAACCCAAAGTTATCTCTTACTTTGTTCATTGTCCATATTTCTTATATCAGAATTTCAGTTTAACAAGCAACGTTATAAAAATCTGCAGTATTCCCAATGGAGCAAGAATATACCATGAGAACCTGACCATCTGGTCAATCCTGAGCCTTGAAAATGCCGCTTTTATTACAGAAAGCAGAAATATGACAAAAAGTGTTTTTATAATAAACCAGATAAAAGATGAGAATATCCCGCCTGGAAAGCCACCAAGAAAAACTGTTGCAATCAGACCGCTGCCTACAACCATTTCTATGTCGGTTATAAGCCTGAAAAATGCAAGTTTCCTTCCTGTATATTCTGTAAATGTGCCTCCAACGATTTCAGTTTCTGCATGGGGTATGTCAAACGGGGTTCTTTCAAGCTTTGCCTGGAGTGCTGCAAGAGCAATAAAAAACCCTATAACGTTGACAGAAAGCAGTCCGGGATTAGCCTGAAAAAATTGTGCAATTTCAGCAAGACGCCATGAGCCTGCAAGGATAGCAGGACTCAGGACAGATAAAAGCAAAGGGATTTCATAGCCAAAAAACATTGTTATCACCCTTACCCCTCCGATAGTTGAGAAAAAGCTTGTTGAATGCCATCCTGCAAGAAATAGTATTATTGTGGGAAGACTTAAAAGGTATATAAGCACTATAATGTCCCCGGGAAAAGAATTAAAACCTGTTTTTGTCATGGAATAATTCCAGATGGGCAGGTACATGGCGGAAGTTAAAATTATTGCAAGACCAAAAACAGGAAGTGCCGTAAACATAATCCTGTCTGCTTTTTCAGGGACAATGTCCTCTTTGGAAAAAAGCTTTATTAAATCTGCTGCAGGCTGCAGCAGTCCTGCTTTTCCTGTATGCAGGGGACCTCTCCTGTTTTGCAGACGCGCATACGTTTTCCTGTCAAACCATTCACAAAAAAGAGAATATACAATTAGAAACACTAACCCCGGATATACCAAAAGATAAAAAAATGTTTTTAGAATGGCCATACGGTATCCTTTTTTATTTTTTTGTGGTTTTTATAAAAATCCCTGGAATATTTTTTTAATTCATCAAATGTCTTTATTTCCGCTCTTCCTGTTTTTGTATCTTTTACCTCTACCATTCGTTCAGCACAGCATATACATGGGTCTATGGCGGCAAATATAAGCGGTATGTCAGCAATAAAGCCATTTTTTAACATTGCAACCGTAGCAGGATAATTGGCGAGTGTTGGAGCCCTTACCTTCAGTCTTTCCGGTTTTTCTGTTCCATTACTTTTTATATAGTGGATGTTTTCACCCCTTGGAGCCTCATATCTGCTGACAGTCTCACCTGCAGGAACCTTTCTTGGCACCTTTGCTTTTATATCCCCGGCAGGCAGGTTCCTGAGAATATATTCTATAATATTGTATGACTGGAATAATTCTTTTATTCTTACCACTGTTCTGCCAAGGACATCGCATGTATCAGCAGTAGATACCTCAAACGGAACCTCATCATATGCAAGATAAGGGTCATCTTTTCTTACGTCCATGTCAATATTTGAGGCGCGAAGGGTTGGTCCTACGGAGCATAAAGAAAGAGCCTGTTCCCTGGGAAGAATTCCTATGCCTGACAGTCTTGCTACAAAACTGGGCTCTGTAGTTCCCAGATTTTTATAATAGTCTGTTCTTTCTTTCAGGATTTTCAGGGAATTTAGGATTCTTGTCCTTTGTGTTTCATCAATATCCCTTCTTACCCCGCCGATGGTATTTATGGCATAGTGAACCCTGTTGCCGGAAGATTCTTCAAGAATGTCCATTACAATCTCCCTGTCCCTCCATGTATACATAAAAAATGATTCAAACCCTGCTTCATGGCCAGCCACACCAAGCCATAAAAGATGGCTATGGACCCTTTCAAGTTCACCAATAAGCATTCTTATGTACGAAGCCCGTTTGGGTATTTCAATACCCAGAAGTTTTTCAACGCCATTGACAAAACAGGTTGTATGGGAATGGGAACATATCCCGCATATTCTTTCTGTAACATAAATGTTTTGGACATAACTTTTACCCTCAAAAAGCTTTTCAAGACCTCTATGATTGTAGCCGAGTCTTATGTCAGCATCTTTTATGATTTCCCCATCAAACGTCATCTTTAAGCTTATAGGCTCCTTTAGAGCAGGATGCTGTGGCCCAATGGGTATGGTTATAGACATTATTTTCCCCCTCCAGGTATTATTTCCTCAGGCCTCTGGTATTTCCAGTTTTTTCTTAATGGATAATTACCTTCAGGCCATCCATCAGGCAGGATAAGTGGCCTCGGGTCAGGAATTTCCATTACCTTTATTCCAAACATATCCTGGAGTTCTCTTTCATACAGAATTGCCCCTGGAATAATCTTCGTAATTGTTTTTATTTCCGGTTTACCTGCAGGGACTTCTGTCCTGACTGTCAGCACAGCAATTTTATTGGCAAAATGATACAGGATTTCAAACGTTTCCCCTTTATCCACGCCTGTAATAGTTGATAAATGTGTAAAACCTGTCTTTTCTTTCAAAATTTGTATGGTATCCGGAAGATTTTCAGGCAACACCTTTATGAATATTCTCCTTTTGGATGGATTTGCTGATTCAACTATTTTTTCCGCTAAAAATTCTTTTAACCTGCTTATAAGAGACTTTTCCATCATTTACCCCTTTCCAATCTTTGTTAATAATTTTACTATTCCATCAATTATTGCATCCGGTCTTGCAGGACATCCCGGTACATACATATCTACAGGAAGAACCTGGTCTACACCACCTACGATATTATAAGCCCCTCTGTACACACAGCCGGACATTGCACATGCACCCACAGCGATGACAAATTTTGGTTCAGGCATCTGTTCGTATATTCTTACCACCCTGTCTTTTGTCTGACGTGTCAAAGGTCCTATACAAACAAGCACATCCGCATGCCGGGGTGTGGCTTTTGACAGTATTCCGAATCTTTCAACGTCAAACCGGGGCATCAGCGCCGCAAGCAGTTCAATATCACAGGCATTGCATCCTCCTGTGTTAAGATGAAGAACCCATGGAGATTTTAATCGTGACCATTTAATAATTTTCTCTATCATTTTTTATGTTTCCCTTGTTATTAACGCAAAAATTGCAAGAAAAATCATTGCAAGATAAAACATTCCAAGAAGAACAAACCTGCTATGGATAGTAGCAATAACCAGAGTTGACACTTCTATCATTGTAAAGAAAATCGCGACAAAGAAAAAGGATTTGTATCCAAACTGTATTTTATATCCCTGTATGTCCTCACCGCCAACATATGTTTTTAGTTTCCCCTGTGATGGTTTTCCCTTTGCGGAAAATTTACCGGCAATTTTATATATTCCGGCAGAGACACATAAAAAAAACAAAAATGCCAGTGGCGGAGAAAGCAATATTTTTATACTATTATCCATTTTTATCCTTTTAGTTTGGTTATCTTTCTTATGTCAAGACTTCCTGTCTTGTTATAAATATTTATTACTATACCAAGAGCCACTGCAATGACGGCCACTTCAATGACGATAAAAGTAATCATTATACCCTGTGCAAGCAGGATGTTCTTTTTTGCAAACCCGGTTGCAATGATTGCAAGAGAAATCCCTTTGGAAAAAACCTCTATCCCGATTAAAAGTTTTATAATATTTTTCATTGTTAAAAGACAATATATGCCAATAAATACAAGAATAATGACAATTCCCATGTATAGAAGCCACTGGCTGTTTAATAACGTTAACGAGCCTGCTGGATTACTCATTTTTCCTCCTGAAAAGAGTTAGAACAGAAAAAACCCCGGCAAAGATTATGCAAACCTGTCCAATCAGGTCAAAAGACCTTTTTCCCCAGAAAACATCACCAAAGTTTCCATGGAAAATAGTCCCGGTAACAGATGGGATACCCATAGAAAATCTTTTATATATCATCAAATCAACCCCTATAATAAGGATAAAAAATATAGGAAAGAAAAAATACGCCATCAGAGATTCTTTAACAGGTGTTTCCGACCTGGTAAGTGAAATCGTTGTTACAAAAAGAACTATTATGAGCCCTGCAACAACGGATATTTCAAAAACCCCCGCATAAAAAGCATGAAGTAGGAAAAATATAATTGTTAGGCATATACTTGCTGCTGCAAGACTTAATGCAGCCTTTAAAAGGTCCCTTAAAAACACAGCAAGAATTGAAAAAATTATCAGCAATATAAGAATAAATATAGTCATATACTTTCCTTAAATTATAATAAGTTTGGATTATGCACAGAACATGCACTACCTGTGCATACTCTCCGCCTTCTTTGGAAAGCAACTACCTATATGGTAAAAACAGGCGTCGTGGTTCTTTTCAAAGCACGATAGTCCGCCAATCTTTTAGGCGGAGTAAAGAGAAATCTATAACTTATTTCTATTTCATAATAAAACCAGCCAGCGGTACTGATGCCGGTATGATAAAACGTTTAAGCACAATGTAAAAAGCAATACCTATGACAAAACACGCCAGGGCCAATATAATCATTGAGAGAGACATCCAGAAGGGTGCTTCCCTGACGCTACTCCATTTCTCATTTAATTTTCCAAAAAACGCCTGACGATGAACAATCAGGAAATACCACAGGGTAAGAACACTCATAAAGATTGCAATAATGGCATAAATATATAATTTCGCCTGGAGCAGCGCCATAATAATAAGCAGTTTGCTCCAGAATCCGTTCAAAGGAGGAACACCTGCAGTAGAAAGCAGACCAACTGCATTTGTTGTTGCTGTAACAGGCATTTTTTTCTCCAATCCCCCCATCTCATCAAGCGATTGTGTCCCTGTTGATTTTTCCAGTGAGCCTGCATTAAGAAAAAGCAGGGATTTGAATATTGAATGATTGAAAAGCTGGAAAATTGCTGCAATTACGCCAAGAGCCGTACCAACCCCAAAGCCTGCTATAATATATCCCACCTGGCTTATAGAGGAATATGCAAGCATTCTTTTTATATCTTTCTGACCTAATGCAAGAAAAGTGCCCACAATAATGGAAAACATCCCCAAAAACAGAAGAGCGGAAGAAACCCCTGCATTTATTTGAAACATATTAAAAAATATTCTTGCCAAAACATAAATTCCTGTAATTTTTATAATCAGCCCTGAACTTATTGCAGGAAACGTTGCAGGTGCTTTTGTATATGCATCCGGCATCCATGAATGAAATGGAACTAGGGCGGTTTTCAGTCCAAAACCCACGATAAACAAAATAGAACAGAGTGTAATAACAGACTTGTTATTAACAATCTCCATTACCTTTTTTACTCCATCAAGGGAAAGACTTCCTGTTATGGCAAACAACAGTACTATACCAAGAAGAATAAATCCGGATGCAATTACAGATAACAAAAGATATTTATAGGCGCCCTCCAGTGCTTCTGCTTCTAAGCTAAATGCAACAAGTCCAAATGATGCAATAGCGGCAGACTCAAGAAAAATGTATATGCCAAATAAGTCTTTTGAAAGGACCAGCCCATTCAGGGCTGCGACAATAACAAGAAGCAGTGCATAATATATTTGCTTTGACCCGTAGATTTCCATATAGTCTATGGAAAAAAGACTGATAGTAAAACTGATAAAAGATATAAGAATAAGGAAAAGCCCGTTAAAACTGTCAAGGGCAAGATTAATATGAACAGGCTCATTTAAAAAATGCACATTTTGGATATACTGCCACGGTTCTTTAAGGGAAGGGGAAAAAATAACGACTGAACATACCAATAGAATAAGAAGTACCATGGCAGAAAGAATATCAGGCCATTTCTTTTTTGATAATTTCCCGAGCAGGGGCATAATCCCTGCACCTACAAGAGGAAAAACAATAAATATAAACATTTTTATAAATAATTTGAACTTTACCCATGATAAGTTTGGATTATGCACAGAACATGCACTACCTGTGCATACTCTCCGCCTTCTTTGGAAAGCAACTACCTATATGGTAAAAACAGGCGTCGTGGTTTTTTTCAAAGCACGATAGTCCGCCAATCTTTTAGGCGGAGTAAAGAAAAATCCATAACTTATGTCAGAATTTCAGTATTAATATCCATGCCACGATAAACAAGCCTCCAATCAGCCACGCAAGATAGTTGGCATATTTCCCGTTATGCGCACTTTTCAACAAAGAAGTTATCTTCTTCCCTGTATTAACAAACGCTGTTTCATAAATATAATCCATTCCCCTGTCAAAAACAATGGAAACAGCTTCTGAAAGAGCGGACAGGAATACTATTCCCTGTTCATAAATATCAAAAAACTTTCGTTCAGCCATGTCATACAGCGTCTTGAATATCAAGGCATAACGCAAAGATTCAGAGGAAACAGAGGCTTTTCCCCCGCTCTTTTTCCAGCCAAGAAAATACATTGCAATGGCGATGATAATGCACAGTATGGTAATTCCTGCAGCAGGAGTAAAAACTGACAGAGCATGACTGTAGAAGTTCAGATTTACTAATGGAAAGTGACTCTTTAAAATAGGAGCGATGGAAAACTTGATTGGCATCTTACTATCAAGCCCGAAAAGTATGCATAAAAATGCAAGAATGATCATAGGAATAAGCAATAAGGATTCACTTTCTTTTACCTGTTTGGTTCCTGATGGTTCGGGACCAAAAAATATACTATGGCCTGCCTTAAGCATATAAGCAACTGTAAGTATTGCTCCTATATAGGCCGATAATGCAAATATAGTCCATCCTGTATTTATAGAACTATGAATAATCATTTCTTTTGAAATAAACCCGTTAAACGGCCATATACCTGAAATTGAAAGACCAAATATAATAAAACATACTGCAGTAACAGGCATACGTTTTCCCAGTCCTCCAAGCTTATTAAGCCGGGTTGTTCCTGTTTTATGTTCAATAGACCCTGCACTTAAAAAAAGTCCGCTTTCATATATTGAATGATTAAGCATAAGGAATAACCCGCCGGTTATTCCAACGGGCAGAAAAGTTCCAATTCCGAGAATCATATAACCCACCTGGCTTACTGTGGAATAGGAAAGAATCCGTTTAAAATCATCCTGGATAAAAGCCATGAATCCTGTAATTAAAATTGTAAGGCCGCCTATTACCATCAACGTAATACTGAAAGGGTCATTAAGCCTGAGGACAAAAAAATCCAGGCAGAGTCTGACAAGAAGATAAATGCCAATCAGCTTGTCAATAGATGCAGGAATAAGAGCCATAAAGGTTACAGGCGCATCATCTGCAGCATCCGGTATCCATGTATGAAAAGGAACAGCGCCTGCTTTTCCGAGTGCCCCTGCCATCATAAGGAAAAACGCAGCTGCTGCCGGACCGGATGGAACCAGTGATATTTTAGACATTGTAAACGTTCCGGTAAGAAACCATATAATTCCTATACCAAGAATCATGGAAAAATCACATAAGCCGACTATAATCAGACTTTTAACCGCTGTCCTGTAAGAATTTTCGCCACCAAGACAGATAAACCCATATAAAGTAAGTAAAAGCCCTTCCCAGAAAAAGACCATAAGGACAAAATTATTTGAAAGAACCGCGCCGCTGCCAAAACATGCTGTCAAAAATATATAGGTATAATAAAGATTTGCCCTTGGGTGGTTAACAAGTTTTACAGTTGAAAAAAGTGTAACAATCAAAGTAAAGATGCCAAGCCATAGGAGAATGAACCCGCTGAAAGAGTAAAGCCTTAAATCAAAACTCATACCAAAACCAGCCCATGGAACCCTATAATAAACGTCCATGGCCCTGATAGAAAAAAGATTCCACGTTATAAACAGAAAAATCAGGGTGCCCAAAACTGCAAATATTTCCCTGAGCCATTTTTTCCCGTTGAAAACAAAAACGCCAAATGCAAAGACAACAGGAACCCAGATTGGAAGAAGTAAATTATTATTTACCATTTTTTTATCTTTCCGCTACTCCTGTAAATTTTGTTTTTGTTATAGTATTTATATGTAACATACCGTAGGTGGCAGAGTGTACTATCTTCATCGGATACCTGACAAATACTCCTGTAAGAAGAGCAAAAAATGAAAATGCAATGACAGTGGAGACCATAAGAGGTGTTCTTTCTTTTACTACAACCGGCAGATTTGCCTCATGGTTCGGATTTCCCAAAAATATGGCGTGAAACATCCTGAAAAGATAAAACATCGTAAGAAGCGCAATAAACAATGCAAGTGCAGCAAGCCCTGTTTCCCCGGCTTTTACCGCACCCATAATAACCATGAATTTTGCAAAAAATCCGCTGAAAGGAGGCAGTCCAATCGTTGCAAAAGCGCACATAAGAAATGCTACAGCCGTAAGCGGCATGGTTTTTATCAATCCGCCAAGTTTTCTTATATCCTTTGTGTGGGTATTATGCTCAATAATGCCCGCGCATAAAAACAAGCCCGCTTTTGAAAATCCATGGGCAAGAATATAAAAGGTAGCTCCTGCAAATCCAAGAGGATTCATAACCGCAAACCCAATAAAAATATACCCAATCTGACTTATTGTAGAATAGGCAAGAATCCTCTTCATGTCATAATCAACTGCTGCAGCTCCTGCAGCAATTAAACTTGAAAATACCGCGATAATTGCTATCAGGGGATAGGATATGTGCGGGAGAACAAACGTATCACAGAACAGTCTTGCAGCAACGTACACACCTATTTTTACAAGTACTGCTGCATGGAGAAGGGCTGTTACAGTTGATGGTGCGACACCTGCATCCGGCAGCCATGAGTGAAGGGGAAATGTAGCAGACTTTGAAAGCATTCCTGCAAGAATAAGCAGAAATGCAGAGATTGGTATCCCTGTCCCTTTCATCTTCGTTATGTCAAATGTATGTGTTGTATGGTAAATCTGCAGGAATCCGATAAGCATCAAAACCGCTCCCAAAAATGTCATGAGAAATGCCTTATCTGCCTTTATGACAAATTCTCTTACCCTGTAAAATCCTATAAGTCTCCATGAACATATTGCGGCAATTTCCCAGAAAACATATAAGAATATAAGATTTGCAGAATAAACAAGACCCATCATTGAACCAATAAAAAGAAGCACCATAAAATAGTATTCAGTCTGGTTATCTGTTTCTTTTATATAGTGCAGGGAATAAAGGACAATAAAGGCAGATATAAGGCTTGAGACTATTGAGACAAAAACTGACAGGGCATCAACGCTAAGTGTCCAATTTATTCCCCCATAGAGATGCTTTCCAAAGACGAACTGGACTCCTGATATTACATAAGGAATAAGAAAAAAAGGTGATAGAGCCGTAAAAAATGCAATTGTACATGCCCAGTATGTACTAAGCCTTTTTGAAAAAAAAGAGATAACAGGCACAGTGAATGAGCCTATAATCGGAACAAAAATTGTTAAAAGTGTGAAAAAATTCACATTATTCATCTTAAACAATCCTTATTGTGTGTTTGAAATAGCCCTGTGCTGCATTTAAGTCTATGAATTATTACTAAAATTATCATATTTGTAGTATATTGTGAATTTAATCACAAAATATTACAAAAAAAATTCCGATGAAAAAATACGTCATGATTGAATCTATTTAAAACATTTTAAAACTATATTTTTATTTTGTCAAATATTTCGCGTTGTGTCAAATATAATTGTCGTCGTCTGAAAACTGCACTTAAAACTGCGGGTCTGCCATTTGAGAAAACATCGGATATTTATTATCCGCTTCTCATCTCTTTGAAACTTTTGACTTGACAATAACAGTTGCTATCAACTACAGATTTAATTGAGGCAATTTGAGGTCTTGACAATAATAACGGTATGCGTTATCATTATGACAAATGATTAAAAGTTTTCGTTGCAGGGAAACAGAGAGGGTTTTTCAACGACAGGCTACAAAACGATTCTCTGCGGATTTACAACGAATCGCATTGCGAAAACTTTTAGTTTTGGACGCCTCGGATACACTTGATGATTTACGCGTTCCGCCAGGCAACCGCTTGGAAAAACTGCACCATGGTGTGGCGAACCAATATAGTATTCGCATTAATGACCAATGGCGTATATGTTTCAGGTGGCATAACGGAAACGCTTATAACGTTGAAATTCTTGATTATCACTAAAAGGAGAAATTATTATGAGACAAAAAAAAACACAACCAGTATCTCCGGGAAAAATATTGCTTGAAGAATTCTTGAAACCCCTCGGTATTAGCCAATACAGGTTGGCAAAGGATATCCATGTGCCGCCAAGACGTATTAACGAAATTGTTTTAGGAACTCGGTCTATCAGTGCGGATACAGCCCTTCGTCTCGCGCATTATTTTAATCTCTCTGAGAGATTTTGGCTTAACTTGCAATCAAAATATGATCTGGAAAAAGAAAAAGATCGTTTGGGTGACAGTATTCAGAACGAAATCAACCCTATTCCAACCATGCAAAGGGAAACAATTTACGCGTCATTATGAAGATTGGGTATAATCGGGTTTTTTCAAAACCTCTGAAAACCGCTTGTATCAATGGATTGCTAAATACTTGACAAAAAATAGGGGGATAGAATAATAGTAGTTAATAATTTTTGACAGTTTGCAAAGGAATGTAATAAAATTTAGATGGAATTTAATTTATAAATTTCGGTGTTCGGTAAAAAATTTTTATTTACTGGAATACCTTTTACTGAATATTTACATAATCTATTCCTGATATGAAAAAAAATTCTGAATTATTTTTTTTATTCCTCTAAAAACATGGTATTAGCTTTGGTTGATTACGACAATTTCCTTTCTGTCTAAAAAGATTACCAGAGAAATCGTACAGGTCCCAGGAGTCCTGATTTTACACGTTTTTTACCATAAAGATTTTGAGGGGTATTTATTATTCTAATTTCCAGATTAAATGTGCCTTTTTTTGTTAATTCAGGCAGTTTATATTTCCATGGCGGCAGAATGCGTCTGCCTAACGATTTACCATTTACAAACACTTCTGCGGCATTAAATACCTCTCCGAGGTCCAACCAGACGGTGCGTCCCATGCATTCCCCGGGCAGACGCAATGTTTGCAGGTAACAATATTCTCCAGCGTAAAACGGATAACCTTGACTGGTACAGTCCCCGGTTAATAAATGATCTGATGGGGCGCTAAGGATAAACTTTCCTGTGTTTTCAATGATGCAAAAATTACCGGCAAGATATGGATTCCACATTCGGCCCTGAACCAAATAAGCGCTCCCGTGCTGAATCCGCAGATTGTTTTCACCAGATTTAATTGCTGATGACATATCGGTCTCAAATATCCATGTATCAAGCAAACGTCCAGGTCGGGGAGAGGAAATAGATTTTCCATTCAAAACAATACTAAGGTTAGAGTTGTATGTGTTACATATCAGTTCGGCTCTGGTCATTTCTACATCAATAAGCAGTATAATATTTGAAATGTGTCCTTTAACAAAAAATTTGAAATCACAACGATATTTTTCTTCCTCATATACGATATTACCGTTGCGCAACGGTAATAAATTTGGGGTTGCAGTAGAAAAAATCCAGGGGGTTTTAATCTCCATTGAATGGATAGGTTTTATTGATAAACGGATAATTCCTGAATCAGATTTAATATTACTGCCTGTTACCCACAGCAGGGTATTGGCAGGAGGCAGACTAACCTTACAATAAAACCAATCGCTATAACGTATACCGTCTGTCTTCATAAATTGAGGTTTATCAAGATTAAAAAGTACAGGTTCATTTTTATCATAAAAAGTTAGTGAGATATTGTTAATCATCTTGTTGGTACAATTATGCAACAGATAAAACCGGCATCCTGCTTTTTCCCATACTCTGGAAATAAGTTTTCCATTGTTTTCTTTAACAATAAACGGCTGAATAACTTCATCTTTTACTCGGCAAGATAATATATCATTATAATCTTGTTGCGAATCGGTACTGCTGAGTACTATACATTTTGCTGATAGTTCAGACAAAGTATATTCAGTCAAAGGAATCAATTTACGGGATTTAATGTCATAACCAATTTCAGGCGATTGCCCCACACAAAACACTTTACCACCATTACGGATAAAGGCAAGAATAACATCAATGGTTTTTTGTTCCAGTACTTTGGTATAAGGTAAAATTAAAACCTTGATCCGCCAGGGTCTACTGCGTTGGGTGGGAACTTTCAATATCGCTTTTTCAAGCTTGGAACGTTGCAACGCCTCTTCCGGAAGAATTTCACAGTTGATATGATTTTTTATCAGCGTTTCTACTACATTTTTAAATATGGAGTCCACCTTTTCGCATACCTCACCATGGTCAGAACTGTCAGATTTTCCGGAATGTTGCGCTCCCAGCTCCATGTAAGCCTGTAGAGTGGTAGTAGGATGCAAAACTGCAACTTCTGCCAATGAATCAGAACCGGCACTTAGCCAACACAAACGGCTAATCCAGTCAGTCCATTTTCTGTAATATTTCCACATGGGATTGTGAAAATGATCCGGGATGCATTCATATTTACGGCTACCGGCAATAGAATAGTAAAATCCATGGGGCACAAATAGATCTACGCCCAGAGCAGACAGATAGCCGCTGAGACGCCGTAATTCCTGCAGGTCAAAATCCCATCCGCTCGCCAAACCGAAACTTTCGCACATAACCCGCGGTGAACCATACAGAGCAGCTGCAGAAACCGTGTTCTTAATAGATGCGGTAACATTTTCTCCGTGAAAATTTCCAAATAGGGGGCCACCTTTCAATGATGGTCCAAGCTGATCAACCGCATTAAGCGATTGGTTTTTCATAACCTGAAAATAGTCACCTATCTGGCGTATATGTTCGCTTAATCCATCCTCCAGACAATAATGTCCTGTGCTATAAATTCCACTTTTATTACAATGCCTGAGAATGGCGGTAACGTATGAATTAAGAAATTCATCGTTTAGAAAACGCCAAAATAAAAGACGGTTTTCCCGATAACCACGAACTCTATAAAACAGTCCTGGCAGAACATCGCGGATATCGCAGCCTGTCTTTTTTTTAAATCGCTGTGCCAATCTGCGGCTCCATGGAATTGCTCTACGGATATGACCGAAGTTAGCGCAGGCATTATCAGTAAATATACCTTTAATTAACCGACTGTAATAACAACTAAATTTTTTACTATACCATTCATGAGTAAGATTTATAAATTCCTTTGACACTTCGGGGTCAAGATAGTCCGGATAATATTCAAAAAGGTTGCCGGAACCAGGATGATAATTGTCTTCTCTGAGAACAAGTATTCTTACAGGTTCGCAACCGGAGTTTGTCCACTTTAATTTTCGTTCTTTAGTGAGAGGTAAAATATCCTGCAATGGAACGGTATCTTTATCTCCAACAGGACAGCACAATACATAACGGATATTTTCAGATATTGTAATATTTATATTGCATCCAGGTTCAATTATCAGTTCTCTATCTGCTGCCAGAGATTTCATAAACCTGTTAGGATATTTCTCAAACACTTTGCTGCCGGCAATACCACTGGGATAATGATTTTCATCATATAGCCAGATATGTAAACCAAGAAGGTCTGCCTCTTCAATCGCAAAACGTAAACCCTGTTCCCATTCATTCTCAAGATATTTTGAGCGTAAACCATCGCGACCATGAAATATAAACCCACCCAATCCTTTTTCCGCCATTTCCCGGATTTGCCGACGTAACTCATCTGACCGTAAAAAATGATTGATAAACCAAAACGAAATCGGCCTGTACCCAGACGAAAGATTATTAATCTGCTTTAGCAACTGTTGATTATTCATTATTGCACTTCGCAAATTTTATTTTATTGATTTTTTAACTAAAATGTATACAATTCCATTTACGATGTTTATTGGCATATTCTTCTATTATATTTGAATTAGTAAAATCTTTACTCGGATGTTTTATTTCTTCATATTCCCATGATATTGTAGATTAAAAACAATATAAAAAGCAATATTTCGAATTGCCTCATTAAAAAGTTCAGTAACCCATATTCTTTTTGTCCACTACTTTTTTCTTCCCTTTTTTTGTTTTTTTCTTTACAATATCAGTTGTTACGTTTGCCATTTTTCTCTGTCTTTTATTAACCTTTCTTAATTTCCATCTTTAATAGTTCTCTATTAATATTGCAAATTTCCAGACTAATTGTTTTATAATCTTTGTATTGCTGCGCTTGTTTCTTTACCCTCTCTGCGTATTTTGCCGGTATATATTCAGCTTTGGTTTTTCCTCCTTCTTTATAATGAAAACACCATACCGGATTATGTTTGTAATTTTTTATCTTCTGACATTTGCATCCGGCTTTTCCGCACCGCCTATGGATACTATATAACCCACAAATCATTTCATAATCCCTTGATAATTTCTTAACAAGTTTACTGCGCCGTGCAATAAAACTGCTTCTTTCTTTTTTCATTTTTACCCCCTTCTGTGTATTTTTTATATACAGATTTTAATATATATTCTTTTAAATGTCAAAAAAATTTTTACTTTTTTTTGATAGAATTATTTAGTCTGAGTTTCCGCTTTAAGTAAAAATTTATTTTTTTTCGTTTATAATCCTTTCTCTGCAAGATTTTAAGCGCATCTGTATTTGTATTACTCTATTTTAATAAAACATATGTGGGACATTACATATTACTTGCTGCAATAAGCAGGGTTCTTGATCCGACCGGCAAAGTGCAAATCGGGAAGTGGTATGACTCAACAATATTGCGTAGATTATGGGGGTATCCGAAATCGGTTTTTAACAGCCAAAGATTTTGGGACCATATGGATATGGTAAACGAAGAAGATATTAATCAAGTTCAGAAAAAATTGATTCCGTGTATTGTGAATAAATTCGGAATAGAAACGATTGTCTTTTGTTAATAGTTATCATGCAGCAATATCTTTGGCTAATAAAACTTTAGATGGCAAAGTCTTATTATTGCATACCAGGATATATTTCATGTTATGATGTGGTCCTCACTTATATTATTTCAAATCAAGATATTTTATTTCTTCATCTGTTAACTGGGTTTCAAGTGCCCTTAAGGATTCATTTGTTTCAGATATTGTAGATGGACCAATAAGGGCAAATATTGGAAATGGTTGGGATAGTACACACTATCACTTCTCCTGTTTCTGAATTTTTTATACTTTCAGCAAAAGTTTTACAAATACCTCCGGTTCCTAATATACCCCATTTAAATTTCATAATAATATTCTCCCGTCCAACAAAACATCTCCTGCTAAGATACTCTTCATATTATCCTACCACTTAACCTAATTCATATTGAAGCATCATATGAACGGTTTCATACTTTTTACGTTTGACCATTTTTCCAAATGGTTCCAATGTGAAACCTTTCCGGAAAACGTCTGTAAAAATAAATTCAATTTCCTTTTTTGAAAATGAAAGGTCAAGAAAACGTTTATTTAAAGGTGATGAAATACGGACAGAATTTCCATTCGGAGAAAAAAGTTTTGTCCCATTATAGTCAATTATTGACCGTTTTGTATAAATGTTATCCTTTTTTTCAAGTAATTGTAAAATCGCAGGACTTGTCCCGGGAAAAACATGAACAGGGTTTGGCTGAATTGCAAGGGTGCATTCACCAAGAAGATTTGTGGCGGTAATATCAATCTTTATCATGGTTTCACCTTTTTTAATTGAGATAATCCTTCTGATTTCTGCAACCTCGTTTTTCCCTCTGCAAACTACGACAGCTTCCTGTTCATCCCGGCAGGCGGAACTAACATCAAAAGGTCTTCCCCACAATGAAGAAGGGTTCAGGCGGGCATTGTAAAATATGGTTTCTCTCCAGCCTCCAATATCAACTGCCCCCCATGGAGAGCCAAGAGCAATATCGCCGGGTGTTCTACGTTCTTTATCTGCCCATTCACTGTATTCATTCGTCAAAAAAGAAAAGAAGTTCTTGCCTTTTATTAAAACCCATTCTATCATTGTTGCAGCAAATTCAGGAAGAATGGCAATTGCAATGAGCCCATTGGTTAAAACCAAAAGTCTGTGGCCATAAGGTGTTTTTGTTTCTATAATCCTGCATTTTTGAGACGTTCCGTCCACTAAGGAGGGTATGAATGGATTATCCCTACTAAAATTTTCAACGCCGGATTTTTTAAGATGTACAACTGATTTGAATTTTAGCATTTCATTAATAAGATTTTTTGATTTGGCATATAACATAATATTACGTACAGGTTTCCCGCCGGATAATTTATCTGCTAAATAATCAAGCTTTTGTATTGTGGCTCTATGGATATTTTCAATAAGACGTTTTTCTTTTGAAGAATGACTCATTATTAGAGTATCTGAAAGCAGGGATATTTTACCGTACTGCAATGACATTTTTTCCCATAAGTGCCCGTATTCAGGGTTTTTCATACCAAAAACATCCTGTGCAAAATTATGCAGAATTTCATTATGTGACAACCCCGGTTTTTTTATTTTTTCCCCCAGGGCATATATTGCAAGTATGGAATTTTCCCATTTTAATTTTTCCCATATGGTGAGTAATACGCCTAAACAATTTCCGGGTATGTTCTTGTTTTTTGTATTTGTTTTTATCTGTTTTATGCATTCCATGACCTGCCCTTCTATATTTGGTAAGGCCCTCGCATAGTCAGGCTTATAATTATGTCTTAATAATCCCGGGCATGCCACTACATCAAAGCCTTTTGAACAAAAAAAGGATATGGCAGGAAAAGCACTCTGGTAATCATAATACCAGTATGCAATAATCGTTTCTTTGGGAATAAGCTCCATACTTTCAGGGTGGTGGAGAAGCATATCATGCCACATAACAGGCCTTTTTCCACAGGATATAATCATTTCTGCCATTTTCTTCATACCCATACCATAAAGATATCCAAGACCATCCTGTTCTGCTTTCTTTCCCGCCCCTGCACTGAGATGCGATAAATTAACCTCATCACCATTGATAAAAACGTATGGACTTGTGAAATAAGGCATCACTTCATTAAAAAGTTCAGTAAATAACTTATATACCTTAGAATTTAAAACATCAAAATCTCCATGCTCCCCTGGAAATGCAAGATGTCTGTAACCGGGTTTATCCAGTATATGATGGGAATGACCTAACGTGGTCAGTGATGGAATTAAGGTTGTACCATAATCTTCTGCATATTCTGCAAGAGCTCGCATGTCTTCCATGCTGTAAGCATTAGGGTTTGAAATCTGTGGATGTGTTTTATACCGCCACAGGTCTTCCATGTAAAAAATAACAACGTTCAGTCCGCATTCTGAAACAAACCTGATAAATCTTTTCAGGGAATCAATAGAGTCGTAATTCCCCCTGGCAAGGTCATACATCACACCACGGAATTCACATTTTGTCATATATCTTCTTTTTCAACTGACCCATTGTTTTTACATCGTACCGACAGCCTGCTTTGGTTTCCAATTGAATGTTCTCTACTGCAGTATCAGGTTTCAGTAGAATTTTATTTTTATACGTAACAACCACGTTCATTGGGGCGGGAAGTCTGCATCGGCAGGTTCCTCCAAGTCTGGAAAGAATGGTTATTTTTTTGGGCAGCCTGTTTTTCCATGAAATGCTTATTTCAAACCCGCCGCGGCTGCACAGACCGGTAATTTCACCATCGCTCCATGAAAAAGGAAGCGCAGGCAGAATTCTGATAATTCCATCATAGGATTGTAGAAGCATTTCAGCAATTCCTGCTGTTCCTCCGAAATTTCCATCTATCTGAAAGATATGCGGAGGATGCAAATCAAGAAACGAGTCTGTAGTGGATTTCGTTAAAAGACTGTACAGACTCTGGAGAGCACGTTCTCCTTTACCGAGTCGTGCAAAACAACAAACAAACCATGCACTGCTCCAACCTGTATATCCGCTTCCATATGCAAGTCTGCGTTCAAGAGAGACTTCCGACGCTCTGGCAAGCTCCGGCGTTTTTTCAAGAGTAATGGCTTCCCCTGGAAATAGTGCATAAAGATGAGAGATGTGTCTATGCCCGGGTTCAACTTCATCATAATCACAAAGCCATTCCTGCAATTGACCATACCTGCCGGTTTTCAGCGGCGGAAGTTTTTTTAAAATATCTGCCCATTCTTTTTTCTTTTCCCTGTCTATTCCAAGAATTTCCGTAGCCAAAATGGCATGGGTAAGCACTTCCTGAATAAGTTCCATGTCCATTGTTGCACCAATGCAAAGTGAAACAGGGGATGTTCCACCGATAAATTGATTCTCAGGAGACTGGGAAGGAACAGGAACAAGGTAGCCTTCTTTATCCGGAACAAGATACGTTTCATAAAATGCAGCAACTTCTTTCAGCAGCGGATAACATCTTTCACGTAGAAAAGTCTTATCCAGGGTATATTCATAATGCCACCAGAAATGCTGGCTGAGCCAGGCTGCTGCTCCGGTCCATACGTCCCATCCCCTGGATTCCGGCGTTGCACGACCCCATGGGTCTATTTGAATTGGCAGCCATATACCTTCACAATCATAGAGTTTTTTTGCTGCAATTTTTCCATGAGGAATAAATCTTTCCACGTGTCTGAAAAATGGCTCCATGCATTCAGAAAGATTACAGACTTCCGCGGGCCAGTAATTCATCTGGAGATTTACGTCCTGGTGAAGGTCGCAATCCCATGGTGGATTAAGTTCCTCATTCCATTTTCCCTGCAGATTTGCCGGGAGTTCTGCACCCAGGGAGCTTGAAATCAGGAGATATCTGCCAAAGTTAAAATACAGGGCATAAATGGATTCATTCCCACTTACATTGCGAAGATCTGAAAGACGCCTGTCTGTTGGAACGTCATCCTGGGGCTTTCCAATCATAAAATGTACTCTGTTATAGGTCTTCTGGTATTCCTCAACGTGTGTTTTAACAAGAGCGTTGAACGTAGAAGCCGGCACCGCATCAATCTGTTTTCTGCAGTTTACGAGCGGGTCCTGACCATCCAGAGCAACTGACGCTGAAAGAACAAGGACAACTTCAGGTGCATCTTCTATCGTTATACGGGATTTATCCTTAGAAGGAATTATGGAGCTTCCTTCCTTAAGAAATATTTTTGTTTCAACTGCAAACGTTATCCCTTCAGTAAATTCTCCGATAAAACCTAAAGAGTTCTTTTCTGCCCATGATTTTATTTTACATTCACTGTCCTCAATTCTTGAAAGGAAAATTGTAGTGTTTATTTTTCTTTCTGAAGCACGAATGCGGATAATGATTGCTTTATAGAAAGAATGCGCCATGATTTCTCTTGTAAACTGTCCGCCATCTGCATTATATGAAACAGAGACAATGGCTTTCTCCATGTCCAGCTGACGCCTGTAATTAGAAACTGAGCCATGAGAAAAATTCATGAAAAGGTCTCCAAGCGGCTGGTAAGGGTCAACCCGGTTTTTTTTGCCGCTTAGCCCACCTGAGCCTCCTAACTTTTCATTAGCCAATATTCCGGCTTCAAAAGTCCTGCCTTCAAAAAAAAGTTTTCTGATTTCTTCCAGGGAACGATCTTTTACTTCTATGTCTTTGTTACGATGATTTGCACGCCACAACCATTCATGGTTCAAAGCAAGCCGTTCCTGTTTTATTCCTCCAAAAACCATCCCTGCAATAACGCCATTTCCAACCGGCAGAGCATCTGTCCATACTGAAGCGGGTTTTTCATACCATAAAAGTGAATTCATTTTTTTTGTATTTTGAATTTCTAAGATATTATTTCATAACTGAAAATAAAATCAAGTATTCGTCTTTCATTCCCACCTTACGGAAGGGGACTTCCCGGCGAGGTTAGCTAAATTTTATGGATTGATTGAAAAATGATAAACTAGGAACGGATGATGGGGCAGTGGCTCAATGGGAGAGCGTCCGCTTCGCATGCGGAAGGTTGCCGGTTCAACTCCGGTCTGCTCCATTGAGAGGCAACCTTGATAAAGGTATGGAAAAAGAGGCTTTTTCCATGTAGTAGGGGGAAGATTAAGGGGGAACCTGTTCCCCCTTAAGGAGCGTAGCGAAGCGAATGCGACGGTTGGTGGTTCAACTCCGGTCTGCTCCATGAGAGGCAACCTTGATAAAAGTATGGAAAAAGAAACTTTCCTCATGTTTTTTGCAGTGAGAGAGCAAGTAAAAATTGCTATTGACATGAATAAAAGATATGGTTTAATAAAATTGGCAGGGCAAAATAATATGAGCCAAGTAACAACACTGTTTTCAAAAACAAAAATTGACTATTCGTGGTCTTTTTCTGACAAAACCAGAAAAGACACAGCTTATATTACTCATGGATATCACCGCTATCCTGCAAAATTTATCCCTCAAATAGTTTCTCGTTTGGCTGAAAAATACACAAAGAAAGGGGATTTAATTGTTGACCCTTTTGGCGGTTGCGGAACAACGCTTGTTGAATCAAAGGTTATGGGACGGCCTTCAGTCGGAGTTGATATAAACCCGGTAGCTGTTTTAATCACAAAAGCAAAAATCACCCCGATTAACCCTCAAAAAATAGAAAAGTCATTTATTGCCCTGAAAGCAAAATTAAACACATACAACAAAGATACAAAAGTAAAAGTCTCCGAACATGAAAGAATTGATTATTGGTTTAAGCTTGAGGAGAAAAAAAAACTTGCTTTTATCTTTAATGAAATTTCAAAACTGAAAGATCAGGATATTAGAGATTTTTTCTATTGCGGATTTTCTAATATATTGAAAAATTATTCTATTTGATTGCAGAAAAGCAATAAACCAACAAGGGACCTAAATAAAAAACTTTCTGATACAATACTGACTTTTTACAAACAGATAAAAATGATGATTAGAGGAAATACTCAATTTTACAAATTATTAAAAGAAAAAAATCATATAGGAATACCCAGTCAAGTTTATTGCACAGATGCACGAACAATTCCCGTTAAAGATAATTCTGTTAGTCTGATTGTTACTTCACCACCTTATGTTACATCTTACGAATATACTGATTTACACCAGCTGACTGCTTTGTGGTTAGAATACACAAAAGACTTAAGCTATTTTCGTAAAAGATTTATTGGCACTTCCTATTACAGCAAAAAAGATTTAGTTTTGAATAGTGAGATTGCAGAAAAAATAAGAAATGAATTGCTGAAAAAAGATAAAAAAACCGCCGAAGAAGTATCAACCTATTTCAGCGAAATGAACCAAGTTTTTGTTGAAATGAAAAGAGAATGCTAAAAAAGGGTGGAAAAACTTGTATTGTTATCGGTAATACCAGCTTAAAGGGTGTTGAGGTATTAAATGCCGAAGTTTTTGCAGAACAATTACAAAATTTAGGGTTGAAAATTGTGAATGTTATTAAAAGAGAAATACCCTCAAAAAATTTGCCGTCTGTCAGAGATGAAAAAACCGGAAAGTTTGCCGGGATAAGCGATAAAAATAAAATTTTTGTTTATCCAACAGAATATATATTAATAATGGAAAAATAAAACTATGACCATAGACGATCTCATCAAAATTTACGAAACAAAAAAGAAAAAATATGGCATGCAAGCATATCGTCATATTTCAAATGTTTTGAAAGAAGCTAAAGAACAGCATAGAAAAGATTTTAGCGGAAACGACCACGAACAATCTTGGCGTGCTTTCAAGGGTAAAAACCTTGAAAAATTGATTGAGTATATTATCACCGACGAGGTTAGAGCATTAGGATTGCAGGTTGTAAATGGAAACATTCTTGTGAGAAAACAAAATTTTATGATGAATTAGAAAAAACTGTTTCAGAAATTACAAGAATTTTGAAGCCCGGTAAAGTAATGGCTTGGGTTATTGCGGACCAATGGATAAAAAAGAAATTCACAGCGGTAGGATTTTTAATGTGGCAGAGATTGGAAAAATATTTTGTACCTGTTGATATTGTTTGTTTAACAAGGCATAATCAAACATCAAACACGGGAATTTGGCATAATCGAGCAAGGCAATTTAATTTTTATTTGAGAGGATTTAAGTATTTGTTTATAATGAGAAAACCTGACTGATACTTTGAGAAAAGTTCGGATTTCGTCCAGCAAACATCATGAGAGACAACCTGTTATCATAGAATGCTAAGGAACTCTACTATCTTTTCACCTGAATGTTTTATGTTTTCCGATAGATTCTCTCCATCCATGTTTTCAGGCTCAATCCCGATAAATATTACCTTTGTTTTTATTGTTTGTTCAAGAAAGGACATTACCACTGAAAGAGGAATTCTATGGCTTGAAACGTCGCTATAGGAAATCGCATTTTTATCAACGATAAATATAGAGCCTGGTTTTTCTCCTTTCTTGCAGGCATCTATGATTATTGTCCAGTCAGGTGAAAAAGCTCTGATTTTTCCTGTCCAGCTTTCAGGAACATTACCTGCATCAATAACAAGTATTCTGGGAATGTTCATACGTTTTTTTAATTCTTCTGCACAGTACACCCCAATGCCATCATCACCTTTTTCTATGCTGCCGACGCCAAGAATGCATATTTTCTTCCATCCCATGATTTTTTTAGACAGCTTTTTTGTCCATGTTTCCATATGTATAAGATATTATAATCATAAAAACACTTAACAGTAAATAATGAGAAGCCCTTTCCCCTCAAGGAGAAGGAAAATATAAATTTACTTTTTAACGCTAATAGATTACCTTAGTTTTGGGTGGATTTATTATGGCACAACGGGATTTTTTATGTAATGGATATAGTCAGGTTTTTATTTAGAGCATGAGCAATCTTCTTTAGAGTGGTTATGTTATATTTGTCATAGTTTCCTCTTTCATATCGTGCTATGGCAGTTCTGCTGGTTTTGGCTTTTTCTGCCAATTCTGCCTGACTGATTTTTGCTTCATACCTATATTTAGCTATTTGTTCTCCAACGCTCATCTTTGCTGATACTTCTTCATAAATGGCCCTGAATTTTTTATCTTCCATTTTTTTATCAAATATAGATTTTTTCATTTTCCCCCCACAGTTTTTAAGCAAAATATTCTTTTCTAATTTTAATCGCTTTTTTAAGTTCACCTTGATCCAATTTCTGTTTTTTCTTAGTATAGACTGAAGTGATTATTATTTTTTTACCCGCAAAAAAGAAACAGAAAAACCGTTTGTTTTTCGGCTTAAAACAATAAATTTTATTTTGTTTATCTTCCAAACGAAATTTTGTTTCATCATAAATACGGCCAAAATCAGCCATTCTTTTTACAAGAAATAATAAATTAGTCTGGATAATCTTGTTGCATTTTTCAAAATAATCATATACACTGGAACAATCTTTTTTTTCCGCATGAAAATATACGGAATAATACTCCCCGGTATAAATTAGAAAGTTTTCATAATGAGTTAACATCGCCATTTTTATCCTATAAAAATGTATCATATTTGATACATATAGTCAAGAAGAAAGTAAGTCTGTCGTCTGAAATTCCTGTCAGATAAGATATTATAATCATAAAAACACTTAACAGTAAATAATGAGAAAATTTTGCAGGTTTATGTAATTTGTTTAAAATATAAAAATTATGAAACATTTTTCTTCTTCAGGGATTCTTTTAACAATTCAGGATAAAATAGAAAAAGAGCTTGCTGAATTCCTTAAATCAATAAAGAGCAGGTTTTCAGGGAAAAAAATAGAGCCTGTTTTATTTGATAGTATAGAAGATTTTTTACTGAGAAAAGGTAAAAGATTAAGGCCTGTTCTTTTTATTATTTCATACCTGGGTTTTGCTGAAAAGGCTAAAAAAAGATTATATACCACCGCTGTCTCTTTTGAATTTCTTCATGATTTTCTTCTTGTTCATGATGATATTATTGATAAGGCTTTTATCAGGAGAGGAAAACCATCCATGCATAAGATTCTTGAGTCTGCATTTGTAAACAGGCAAAACAAAAAATTTAATGGAGAGGACCTTGCCATAATAGCAGGGGATATTTTATATGCATTGGCAATAGATTCTTTTTTATCAATAGAAGAGAAAAAATTAAATAAAGAAAGAGCTCTTAAAAAATTCATTGAAAGTGCGGTCTGGACTGAGTTGGGAGAATTCCTGGAATTGATTTACGGACTGAAACCCGTTGATAAGATTACCCTGCAGGATATTTACCAGGTATATACCATGAAGACTGCATATTATACTTTTGCCTATCCATTATCTATCGGGGCTGTTCTTGCCGGAGCAAATCAAAAGCAGGTGGATGCTTTATTTAATTGCGGGCTTTTGCTTGGCAGGGCTTTTCAGATAAAAGATGATATTCTTGGTATATTTGGCGAAGAAAGCGGGACGGGAAAATCCTCTTTTACAGACTTAAAAGAAGAGAAGAAAACAATACTTATATGGTTTGGATATAATAATGCCTCATTATCCCAGAAAAAAACAATCAGAAATATTTTCAATAAAAGGATAGTATTATATAAAGACCTGTTAAAAATGCGTGAAATTCTTATAAATACAGGTGCACTGGAATATGCCAAAGAACAGATAAACATCCTTGTAAAAGATGCAGAAAAGGATTTGGTCCGCTTACAAATGAAGCCTGAGTATAAAAATATTATCCTGGACTATTCACACCAGATTCTTCAGGTATAACGTTATTGTTTTTCATCTGTGCCTCTGTGTCTGTATATAAGATTGTAAAAACAGGCGGACCATCTATTTTTTTGGTTGTATATTTTAAAACGAGATTTTTACCCTTCTCTATGATTTCCCTGTCAATGTTTTCACCTCTTATAAGTATTGCAGGAGACGGGGTATTTTGAAGAATAATAAAAACGTCGTTTTTCCTGCAGAGCTTTTTCAGAATTTCATTCTCTTCCTTATTTCTTCCCACCACGATTAAATTCCTGTCCTGCCAGAAAACTCTTCCATGTTTTAATAGATTGATGTCAGAAAAAGTACATCCGGGATTTATTTTAAACATCTCTTTCATCTTTTTACTGAATATTTTATCCGTAAGAAGACATCCTCCTGATGGGCATGCATATCCTTTTATCTTGAAGTTTTCAACAAAGTCATACTGCGTCTTCCTTCTTCTTCCTTTTATGTCAAGAAGTTTTTCCCTGTCAACAATGCCGTTTTTTTCTGCTTCTGTTGGTGGCAGGAGCTTTGCAGACAGGGGCCTTAATATTTTTCCCTGCAGTCCGGATTTTTTATCAATCAGGTCCATTATGTGTTTTTTCTGGGAAAATGGTCTCTGGTTTACAACCTCGCCTGTAAAAATGAAATCCGCCTGTTCTTCGTCCATAAGCTCTTTTGCTTTTTTAAACATATAGATTCTGCAGTCAATACATGGATTTAATCCCTGTCCATATCCGAACTCAGGATTTTTTATGACTTCAAGATAATCATTTCCTTTGGCAACGTGTTTAAGCGGGATGTCAAAATTTTTTACGACACTACCGGCTCCGCAGCCATTTTCTCTGTCGCATAGGCAGAATATGGAAGAAAATTTTACTGCAAGAACGTCTATATCCTGCATAAGCATAAGTTTAAGTGCAACAGTGGAATCCAGTCCTCCTGATAAAAGACCTATTGCCTTTGTATTTTTCCCCATGTATGTATTTTATCATAATAGAAAAAGATTTTTAAACTAATTGCTGGGAAGTCCCAGTTTGACAGGGTGGGGTAGTTCACTTATCTATTACTGAAAGGTTGACATTATATATCTTTAAGGTATAATTTATATACCATGGATTTTGAATACGACCCCGGTAAAAGTGAAGTAAACAAAAGAAAACATGGGATGGATTTTACTGAAGCCCAGGCATTATGGGAAGATCCTGATTTAATTGAGATTCCGGCAAGGACAAGTGATGAACCAGGATTTCTGGTAATTGGTAAAATCCTCAATAGGCACTGGTCCGGAGTTATTGTGCATCGCGGTGAAAAAATACGAATTATATCTGTACGCCGTTCTCGGCAGGAGGAGGTGGAGGTTTATGAAGGCAAAGGTATTTGATAAGTATTTTGATGAAGGGAAAAACGTTAAGAAATACCTGGATATATCAAAAGCGAGACGACCAATGCAGGAGCAGAAAAGAGTCAACGTAGATTTTCCTGATTGGATGGTCCGCTTACTGGATAAAGAAGCCATGCGGCTTGGTGTGCCACGGCAATCTATCATTAAAATCTGGGTGGCAGAACGTTTGGAAGCAGCAGAATCTATAACAAGGAAATGATATGATACCAAGATATACAAGGAAGGAAATGGCGGCTGTCTGGTCAGATGAGAATAAATTCAGGAAATTCCTGGAAATAGAAATAGCAGTATGCGAGGCATGGAATAAACTCGGCGTAATACCTGATAAGGCATTAAAAGACATTAAAGAAAAAGCGTGCGTTGACGTAAAAAGAATTGAAGAGATTGAAATAAAAACAAAACATGACGTTATAGCATTTATTGAGCAGATAGGCTCTACGGTTGGAGATGCAGGCAGTTATCTGCATTATGGCGTTACTTCTTCAGATATTCTTGATACGGCCCTGGATGTTATTCTTATGGAGGCGGGAAAGATTCTTCTTGTTGATATGAAAAAACTAAAAGACGTCCTGAAGAAAAAATCCATTGAATATAAAAACATTCCCATGATAGGCAGGACCCATGGCATCCATGCAGAGCCTTTGACTTTCGGGTTTAAGATTGCCGGCTGGTATTTTGAGATGGAAAGAAACGTAAAAAGAATGGAAGATGCCATTGAGGAAGTCAGGGTTGGCAAAATTTCCGGAGCAGTTGGAACCTATGCACACCTTGAGTCTGAAATAGAGGATTACGTATGTAAAAAGTTCAATCTGAAGGCAGAGAATTTTTCCACGCAGATAATATCAAGAGACAGGTATGCATTTTTTATCTCTACACTGGGTATTATTGCTGCTTCCCTGGAGAAATTTGCTCTGCAGGTACGGCTCCTTCAACAGACAGAGTTATCCGAGGCGTCAGAGCCTTTTGAAGAGGGGCAGAAAGGTTCTTCTGCAATGCCTCACAAAAAAAATCCGGTGCTGTGTGAAAAAATCTGCGGGCTTGCAAGGGTTATAAAAAATAATACAGGTGTGGCACTTGAAAATGTTGCTCTATGGCATGAAAGAGATATAAGTCATTCATCAGCTGAAAGAATAATTTTCCCTGAAAGTACGATACTTTTGGATTATATTTTGGACTTGAGTGTAAATATTTTTGAAAATTTAAACGTAGAGCCGGAAAAGATGAAAGCTGACATATTTCTTACGAGAGGTCTTGTTTTTTCACAAAAGGTCCTTCTTGAATTATGTCGCAAGGGGCTTCCAAGAAAGGATGCATACTCTATTGTCCAGAGGAATGCCCTTAAATGTTATGATGGGGAAAAAGATTTTAAAAAACTTCTTCTTGAGGATAATGATGTCCGGAAATACCTGTCAGAAGAGGAAATAGAAAAAACCTTTGACGTCCAATGGTATTTAAGGCACATAGATAAAATATTTAAAAAACTAAAATAATTTTACTTATATTTATGGCTGAGGTTTTTATTGGAATAGGCAGCAATATTGGTAAAAGGGAAGAGAATATAAACAAGACCCTGGAGCTAATGTCTGAAAGAATTAATATTGACAATGTCTCACGTTTTTATAAGAATCCTCCACAGGAAGGGGTACAAGGGGGATATTTTATAAATTGTGTTGTAAAAGGGGAAACAGAAGATTCACCGTGGGAAATTGCCTTGTTTCTACAGAAGATTGAAGAAAAATTGGGAAGGAAATCCGGGCATAACAAGGGAGAAGCCAGGACCATTGACCTTGATATTTTATTTTATGGCGATATAAGGATTAATAAAAAAGGGCTTCAAATTCCACATCCACGGCTTCATTGCAGGGATTTTGTCCTGAAAGGGCTTTTAGATATTGCGCCTTTAAAGAAACATCCTGTTATAGGCAAGTCAATAAAACAGTTATGGAGAAACATTAATGTTCATAACCTCAAAAATCCAGGAAGTAAAAAGCATAATAAGACAGGCAGGGAAACAGGATAAGCGGATTGGACTTGTTCCTACAATGGGGGCATTACATAGAGGTCATATTTCTCTTGTAAAAAAAGCAGTGGAGGATTGTGGATTTGCCGTGGTAAGTATTTTTGTCAATCCATCACAGTTTGGACCCGGTGAGGATTATGAAAAATATCCGCGACAGATAGAAAAAGATATAAAAATTCTACGGAATGAAAATATTGACGTTGTATTTATACCTGCTCCGGAAGAAATGTATCCGGAAAATTTTGGCACATGGGTTAACGTAGAAAAACTTTCAGAAAAGATTGAAGGTAAATTCAGACAATGCCATTTCAAGGGCGTATGTACGATTGTTGCAAAAATTTTTAACATAATCCAGCCTGACATGGCATACTTTGGATGGAAAGATGCCCAGCAGCTGATAATTATAAAAAAAATGGCTGAAGAACTAAATCTGTCCATTGACATAGTAGGAATGCCCACAGTAAGAGATAAAGATGGGCTGGCATTAAGCTCAAGGAACGTTTATCTTTCACCTGGAGGAAGAAAAAAGGCCACGTCACTTTATAATTCTTTACATAAAATATATGAAATGGTAGAATATTCTGGCGTAAGGGATACGGGAATTTTGCTGAATTCGGGCAAAAAGATTATTTTAAAAGAATCTGTAATTATTGATTACCTTGAGGCTGTAAGTTTATTGACACTTGAACCGGTAAAAGAAATTGTAAAAGGTACAGGTATTCTCGGTGCCATAAGAGTGGAGAATATAAGACTTATTGATAATATACTCTGGGAGTAAAGGAAAAATGTTTTATATAATGTGTAAATCGAAAATTTCAAATGGAGTTGTTACAGGAAAGGAATTATACTATCAGGGAAGTATAAAGATTGACATGGATATTATTGAAAAATCCGGAATGGTGCCTGGTGAGATGGTGGACGTATTAAACGTTAACAATGGAGCCAGGATAACAACCTATATTATCCCAGGTGAATCCGGTTCAGGTGAAATATCCTTAAATGGTCCTGCATCAAGATTTTTTGAAATAGGAGACAATATTATAGTCCTTTCAAGCTGTATTATAGATGAAAAAGAGGCAAAAGACTGGAAGAAAAAATCCATCAGGCTGAAAGATAACAACAAAACCATTGAATTGGTGGAATAAATTTTTCGGTATTGCTGATTACAATTGTAGCCTTTTTCAGGTATATTAAGATAAGGTATATTTATTTTAATAAGGAGGTTGCGATGGAAAATATTACTTTAACTGATATCAGGCAGGGTATAAAAAATTATGGCACCAAACAGACTATAAAAGGTATCTTAAGCTTACTTTCTCATCTATCAGATGCCAATATTGTCCGTCTGACAAAATTTGCAGAATATATTGTAGCCAATGAGGCACAAAAAGAAAGAGTAAAGGTTGTCCGGGAAAAATTTGAAAATGGTCATCCATCTCTTGAACTTGCAAGGCGGATTGCAAGAAAAGTTTCTCCGCAGACAAAAGAAAAAATGGCGCAGAATCTTTTTATAAATGCGATGTTTTTGGGTACACGGAAAAGAAACAGGATATACCAGGAGGAAGGGTGGAAGCCCCCGTTTTTCTTTGTTATCAGCCCGTCAATGAGATGCAACCTGAAATGTATCGGTTGTTATGCAGCCGATTATACAAAAGCAGACGTTTTAACAACAGAAACAATTGATAATCTTTTTACCCAGGCAAAAGAGCTGGGCATATATTTTATAACCGTAAGCGGTGGGGAGCCTTTTTACAGAAAAGACCTTCTTGACCTGTGGGAAAAGCACAGTGACATGTATTTTCTTGTATATACCAATGGGACGTTGATAGATAAAAAGATTGCAGAAAGGCTTGGTCGTATGGGAAACGTTGCTCCTGCAATCAGCCTGGAAGGTTTTGAAAAAGAAACGGATTTCAGGAGAGGGTCGGGTATTTTTAAAAGAATACAGGAAACATGGGGCCTTTTAAGAGAAAATAAGGTTCTTTTTGGTTTTTCAGCAACGTGTACAAGACTGAACGCGGAATTAATCTACAGCGATGAGTTCATTGATTTTATGATTGAAAATGGTGCTATTTTTGGCTGGTATTTTCAGTATATACCTATAGGAAGGGAGCCGGATATTCATCTTATGGCAACCCCTAAACAGAGACACTATGTAAGAGAAAGATTACAGGTTATCAGGGATACAAAGCCAATAATTCTTGCTGATTTCTGGAATGATGGACATCTTGCCTGCGGTTGTATTGCCGGGGGAAGGGTATATTTCCACATAAACGTAAACGGGGACATTGAACCATGTGTTTTCACACATTTTGCCCTGGATAACATAACAAAGACTTCCCTGAAAGATGCCCTTAACAGCAAACTATTTAAGATGATAAAATCAAAACAGCCATATTCCAAAAATCTTATGTGCCCATGTATGATTATAGATGAACCTGAAGTTTTAAGACAGATTGTAACAGAAAGCGGGGCAAAATCAACACATCCCGGGGCAGAAAGTCTTCTTAAAGATAATATAGCTGATTTTCTTGATAATTACTCAAAAGAGCTCCATTCCATGTGGGACCCTATCTGGGAGAAAGTGTATGATGGCGGAAGAAATTTAAAGGCAATAGATAAGGAGGTTGCTGAAAAAATATTCAGAAAAAATGAAGATAACCAAAACTGAAGGAAAAATTGATATAGTGGATTTTAATCCATGGGTGGCTTTTGAGATTGCCTGTAATATTGAGCAACATGGTGAAAAATTCTATGGGCATTTTGCGGAAATCATAGAAGATAAAGGGACAAAAGATATTATGGAAACTCTTAAAAAAGCAGAAGTCAAACATTATGAAACATTCAAGAATATGCAGAAGAATATTCCAAAACCTGAAAATATAGATGAAGATAATATTTATCAGATGATGAATTTTGGAGTTTTTGAGGGCAGGTATGACTGGACGTTATTTAAAAAAGTTAAAGATGTCATTGAATTTGGAATTTATATTGAAATAAAAAGCATTGAACTTTTTTCATTCTATCAAAAAATGATAAAAGATGAACATACAAAGATTATTCTTGAAAAAATCACAGGAGAAGAAAGAAAACATAAGTCTATATTGGAAGAAATACTAAAAACAAAATTTTATGGGGTTTATGGTGAATAAATGAAATATAAATGCAAGGTTTGTGAATACATATATGACCCTGCAGTTGGTGATAGTACACAGGGGATAAATCCGGGAACAGATTTTGAAGCACTGCCTGATGATTGGCTATGTCCTGAATGTGGTGCGCCAAAAGAAGAGTTTGAGCTTATAAATTAAAATTCTGACCTAAGAAATATTTACACTGGCTTAAAGTAAGAGACAATCCAAACTTATTCTTTTTTCTTATGTGAGAATTTCAGTTAATGTGGATGGTGAGAATATATGAAGATTGCAAAAAATATTTATTCTGTTGGAGTGGTGGATTGGAATTTGACGGATTTTCATGGATATCATACATCTGGAGGCACAACCTATAATGCCTATCTTTTAATTGACAATAAAATTACGCTTGTTGATACGGTGAAGAATTCCTGCACGTTTGTAAGCCGGATGATAAATAACCTATCGTCCATTATACCCGTTGAAAAAATAGACTACGTTGTTTCAAATCATGCAGAAAAAGACCATTCAGGGGCAATTATTAACATTATGGAGAAGGCACCAAATGCCGTGCTTCTTTGCTCTCCACATGGGAAAGAAAATCTTGAAAAATATGGTATTCTTCCTGCAAAGTACAGGGTTGTTGGAAATACAGAGGAGTTATCAACTGGTACAAAAACGTTAAAATTTTTTCATACGCCTCTTGTCCACTGGCCTGATTCCATGGTGACGTATCTCAAGGAGGAAAATATTCTTTTTTCCAATGATGGCTTTGGGCAGCACTATGGAAAAAGTTGTATGTTTGCAGATGAGGCAGGTATTGACATTGTTTTAAAAGAAGCAGCAAAATATTATGCAAACATACTTACACCTTATGGTACGTCAATTATAAAGGCACTGGATGCTTTAAAAGGACTGGACATTAAAATGATTGCGCCTGCCCATGGTATGATATGGAGAAGAAAACAGGATATTGAACTTATTATTTCTGACTATACAAAATGGGCAAAACATACCCCGGGTGATAAAGCTTTGATAGTTTATGATACAATGTGGGGGTCTACAGAAATTTTAGCAGATACATGCTACCAGCAATTATCCGGGTCAGGAATAAAAACAGAGCTCTTTAACGTTTCAAAGAGAGACATTTCAGATATTCCCACTGAAATTCTTGATGCTAAATTTATTGTTTTTGCCTCTCCTATACTGCATAACCAGATTCTTCCAACAATGGGAAAGGTTCTTGTATATCTTTCAGGGCTTAAATTTTCAAACAGAAAAGCATGGTGTACAGGCTCTTATGGATGGGCAAAAAATGCTTTTGAAAAACTTGAAGGGTTTGTCCAAAATGCATCTTTTGATTTGATTGCCCCTGGTTTTTATGTTAAATTTAAACCAACAGACAAAGAGATAGAGGAATTAAAAAATAAATTAACAGAAGAGATAATACCGAGAATAAAAGAATAAGTTGAGTTTTATTTTCAATCTTTATTAGTGATATAAAGTGGAAAATGAAAACCCGGACTTGTTTAACTGCTTTAGAATTGATACGATAAAAAGTTGGTCAACACAGGAGGAACAAATGGGTAAGAAAGCTAAAGAAATTATAAAGATGGACGCGGGGAAAGTGATTGACGAATTAAAAAAAGCATATTGTGATGAATGGCTTGCATACCATTCTTATCATTATATGGCTCAGAATACAGTGGGAAAGGCTACTGAGGATATGTCAGAGATGCTTGAAGAGACAGCCAAGGAAGAATTAGAACATGCTGATGAGCTTGCAAAAAGAATTGTAGAGCTTGGAGGAACTCCAGTGGCAGACCCTAAAAAGTGGGGAGATAATGCCAACGCTCCATATCCTTATCCACCGGAAGATATGGATGATAATAAAATAATTAATGTGGTCATTAATGCAGAAAGAACTGCTATAGACGTTTACCAGAAAATTGCAGAATTATGCCAGGGAAAAGACCATCTTACGTACCAGTTAGCGTGTCATATTCTCCAGGAGGAAGTGGACCACGAAGAGGATTTTGAAAATCTGACAAGATAAAAGAAAAGGAAATTCTTGAGAAGTGTAAAATTTTTACTGGCTGTTTTAAGCGGTATTATTTTATCAATATCATTTCCACCATTTAACCTGTGGTATTTGGCATTTATTGGGTTTATACCGCTTTTTTTTTCTCTTGAAGAGAAAGATAATGCTTTAAATTTTTTCAAAGGATGCATTGCAGGTTTTGTTTTTTATACAATCGGGCTTTCATGGATTTTCAATGTTGCAGGATTTGCCTATCTTTTCCTCTGCCTGTATTTTGCTTTATGGTGGGGAACGTTTACCTGTATTGTTTTTTCATTCCCGCCCGCCAAAAGAATATATCTCGGCATACCTTTATGGTTTTTTATTGAGATTATAATTACCCATCTTTTGACAGGATTTCCATGGCTTTTAATTGGATTTTCCCAGTGGAATGACAGCTCCATAAACCAGTTTGCTTCTCTCACAGGTGTATATGGTATATCCTGCCTTGTTTTATTATCAAACTTTTCTATTACGTCTTTGTTCCGGAAGAAAAGAGCATGGGAATTTTTATCTTTTTTAATTATTGTCGCAGCCATAATGTTTTTTGTCCCGCATTGGAAAATGTCTTTAAATGCCCGTAAAAATAAGATAAGAATATATGCTGTTCAGGCTGATGCAGGTTTTGTTGGAGAACCCCCCAGGGAATCTTTTTATAAATACTGGGAGATGAGTAAACCTCTTAAAGGAAAGGCTGATCTAATAATCTGGCCTGAAAGCAGTTTTCCCTCTCTTATTAAGGAATACCCTTCTTTATGGAATAAACTTTTAAAATTTTCAAGAACACAGCCAATACTTTTTGGCTCAATAGATAGTAAGGATAATAAATTTTTTAATGCGGCATTTTTTTTAAACAGGGACAAATATGCCGTGTATCATAAACTGCATCTTGTTCCGTATGGAGAATATCTTCCCGGCAAAAGATTTAAGTGGTTCAGGGATATATATAAAAAAGAAAACCCATATCATTTTATACCCGACCTTTCACCGGGTAAAAAAGATGAAATGTTTTCCCTGGATGGTTATAGATTTTCCCCGCTTATCTGCTATGAAAACATTTTCCCGGGTATAAGCAGAAAAAAGGTTCTTGCCGGCAGTCAGTTTCTTATCACTCTTACGAATGATTCATGGTTTGGGAAATCTTTTGGTCCATGGCAGCATTTTACACAAAACGTTTTTCGTGCTATAGAAAACAGAAGATACGTTTTACAGGTTTCAACCACCGGGATTACAGGGCTGGTATCCCCGGGTGGTAAGATTGAAAAGGTTTTTCATAAAGGGACTAAACGGCTTTTTACGGCAGGCGTGATAAAAGCAGACGTTTTCCCTGTAAACAGGATTTCTTTTTATACAAGATGGGGAAACATACCTCTTGCTTTTATATTTTTTATTTTAATGGTGGTGATTATATATGGAGAAATTGATAAGATTAGAAAAGATACTCGGTTACCAGTTTAAAAACAAGGAACTTCTCAACCAGGCATTAACGCATTCCTCTTATGCTTATCCTGAAAATAGAGCTTCTTATGAAAGATTTGAATTTCTTGGAGATGCCATTTTAAACGTTGTAATCGCCATACACGTGTTTATCCAGATGCCTGAAAAAAATGAAGCTTTTCTTACGGATATGAAGGCAGCTTATATAAACAAGAATTTTTTACAGGCTGTTGGAGAAAATCTGAAACTACAGGATTTTGTCGCGGCAAAAGGACTTACAGCATATAGATTGGACCAGATAGTTGAATCAATTATAGGTGCGCTTTATCTTGATGGTGGAATGCATGCATCCGAGAAATTTATAAAAAAATTTATTCTTAAAAAAAAGATTGAGCCGCTTTTGGACTATAAAAACATTCTCAAGACAATTGTATGGGAAAAATATAAAGCGAATGTCCATTATATTCTTGAAAGAGAGGAAGGTCCCCCTCATGGAAAAACTTTTTATGTCAGGGTGGAGGTTGATAGAAAACAAACTGCAGGAAAAGGAAAGGGAACCACCAAAAAGGATGCAGAAATCAAGGCATCCGTAGATTTTCTGAGGAGAATGAAACTAATATAGGAGATTTCCTGCTTATGCTCCTTTTCCAATATACCACTGTTCAGCAAGTCCGAGGCCACTCATTACCACCCAGTACAGCAGTAAGCCTGAGGAGAAATTATAAAACAGGAATAACATTACAAAAGGTATTAAATAATTCATGTATTTTGCTGACGGGTCCATCTGTGGCATCATTTTTTGCTGGAAAAAATAAGTAACAAACATAATGAATGGAAGAATATTAACCGGGATTGTGCCAATATGAAAAATTGTATCCGGCATGGAAAGGTCTTTTATCCATAGAATAAAGGGACTCCCTCTTAAAAATATGGAATTTTTCAATGCAATGAAAAATCCTATAAAAATTGGTATCTGGATAAGAAAAGGCAGACATCCTCCAAAAGGATTTATTTTATATGTTCTGTAAAGATTCATAAGTTCTTTTTGCATCATTTGGGGATTATCCTTGTATTTTGTCTGTATGTCTTTAAGATAAGGTCTTAATTTTTGTATCTGTTTCATTGACCTGACGCCATTCTTTGTGAGTGGAAAGAAAATAATTTTTACAAGAACTGTAAGGATAATAATCGCCCATCCCCAGTTTGGCAGTATTTTATGTATACCACCTAATACCTGGAAAACAAATCTTCCTATGGATGCAAATGGTCCTGTTCCCAGTACCCATGTTGAAGAGATTTCTTTTTTGGCAATAAAATAATCTGATGGGCCAATATATGCAGTTATGGGGAATTGATATGTATCTTTGCTTTTAATGTCTTTTTGCGGCAGGGATATCCACCAGATAATGTCCTTCCCATTATTTTCCGCATATATTTCAACGGGTTTTTTAAACCTGAAGTAATATAACTGGAATCTGTTCTGGACGGCAAGTGCTCTGCCCGTTGTTTTTTGTTTTTGGTTTATTCCCTCAAGGTTAAATTTTTGAACATTACTGCCATTTGTAAGGACAGTGAATTCAGGGAAGAGCTGGTTTGAAAAATGTTCCACTACAGAATTCATTTTACCGAGCTCAATAATTGCTCCGGGAAATTTAACTGATTTTCCTGTCGTATTCGTTATACTGAGATTAAATCTGAATTTGTATTTATCAGGATGAAACTGGAATGTTTTTTCCAGCAAATATGAAGATGAGGATGTTTTCAAAACAATTTGAGCGGTTTTTTTTGACAGTACCTGCTGATAAGGAATCTGACTGGTTTGCCACGGATAAAAATCCACAAAGGTCCAGCCTGAATTAAAAAATGTAAATCGTTTTTTCCCTGCTCTTGTAAAATTTTTCAATCCAAAATATTTTATTTTGCCACCAAGAGGGTCTATCATTGAATAAAAAAGCCTGTTCTGAAAGATAATTTTTTTATTTGAAAACTTAATCTGTTTTTCCGCAGTAGTTTGTAAAGGTTGCGTTTGTGGAGCGGGTATTTGGGAAACAGGTAAAGTCTGCGTGGGAGTTTGCCGGACAGCAGATTTTCTGACAGGCTGTGCTGTCATTTTTTTACCCTGGTAAATACTGAAAAATACAATAACGACAATTGACAGGATAAATGCAATAATTAATCTGGATTCGTCTTTCATTTTTTTATCCTTTCCGGGACAGAGTCAAATCCGCCGGGATTAAACATGTTACATCTTAATATTCTTTTAATTGAAAGCAACATTCCCCTGCAACATCCGAATTTTTCAATTGCCTCAATTGAATAGGAAGAGCAGGATGGATAAAAACGGCAGTGCTGTCCTCCAAAAGGCGATATAATCCCTTTATATAATCTGATTAAAAAAATTAATATTTTTTTCAATAACATTTTTCAGTCCGGTCAGTATTTCTTCAACAGAGGAATTTTTTAACAATATTGAAAAATCACCTGATATAAAATTATTCCTTATGAATTCTCTGATTTTTCTCTTGATTCTATTTCTTTCCGTTGCTTTTTTACAAATTTTTTTGCTTATTATAAAACCTATTTTGGGTTTGCCATGCTTTTCCGGGATATAATACATGTTAAAAGACGGCATAACAAGTTTTTTAGCCGTTTTTTTGAGCCTGTATAGGTTTCTCATACGGTAAGTCTTTTTCTTCCCTTTTTTCTTCTTCTGCTTAATACCTTTTGACCATCTCTGGTCTTCATTCTTTTTCTAAAGCCATGTGTTCTTTTTCTTCGCAGATTGCTTGGTTTGTAAGTAACAGACATTTCCCCCCCTTTATTTCAAAACCAACATATTACATCAGATATGAATTTTTTTCAAGCCCCCCTGTTGTGTCAAATAATTTCCGGGGAAAATTAGTCCCTGATTATGTTAAAATACACCTATCAGGACTGTCTGATTTTTTGGGGAGAGCTCAGTGGTTCACAGAATATTAGTTTTCCTTGAGATAAATATAGTATAATATAAAAGGAGGATTTTTATGGGATTTGCCACCTGTTTGAATTGTATTGATGGAAGAGTACAGATACCAGTAATTAATTGGATAAAGAAGAATTATGGTATTGATTATGTTGATATGATTACAGATCCTGGAATGGATGGTATTTTAGCAAATGAAAATAAAGATATAAATAATATTCTTTTGAAAATAGAGATTTCCATTGAAAAACATAATTCATCTATTCTTTTTTTAGCAGGACATTATGATTGTGCAGGCAATCCGGTTGATGATAAATCTCACAAGAAAGATATTGGTATTGCAGTAGATAGGTTGAAAAATTTAATCCCTTTTGTCCGGATAATTGGTTTATGGATTTCAAACGAATGGATAGTTGAAAAAATAATTGAAAAATAAATAAAGGAAAATTATGAAAATACCAAGATGTATGAGTACTCAGCATCCTGATAATGTAAATTCCCCGTTTTTTGCGAAAACACTGAATTTGGGGGGAGAAGATGAGATACAGGAAGCATACTATACTTTTTCTTATTTAGATTGTGATGAACAAATGTGGGATTGTGAAGGAAAGGAAGTTGATAATTTTGTGGTTAAAAAATTATTGACAAAATATGAACTGTTTTTCAGAGAAAAAAGATTAGGCAGGGATGTGTTTATAACTTTAAGGGTTCCAAATCCAACCGTAGAGAAAGCAGAAGCGAAAATTTTATTGGAAACATTGGAAAGTATACCTAGATCATTTGACGCTGCCAATCTATTTTATAAAGACGATATACCCCCGATATTTGAAGTTATATTACCAATGACCGCTTCTTATAAGTGTATTGATAGAATCTACAGGTACTATTGCGATTTTGTCATAGGAAAACGTAATAAACCATTCAGAAATGGGGATATAACGATTGCTGAATGGATTGGAGACTTCAAGCCTGAAAAAATCAATGTTATTCCTTTGTTTGAAGATATAGAACACATGCTTGATGCTGACAACATAACAAGGAAATACTTGCAGGATAAAAATGTGGAATATCAAAGGGTTTTTCTGGCGAGGTCCGATCCGGCAATGAACTATGGATTAATTAGTGCAGTTCTGTTGAATAAAATTGCGCTTAAGAGGTTTCAAAGATTATCAGAAGATATTGGCGTTAAAATATATCCTATTGTTGGTGTGGGTTCAGCCCCTTTCAGAGGCAATCTCAAGCCAAAAACAGTGGAAAGAATTGCAGAAGAATATCCAAGTGCTTATACATTTACCATTCAATCTGCATTCAAATATGACAATCCTCCCGATGAAGTTAGGGAAGGTATAAAAAAACTGCAAAAAAGAAAAACTGGTTTACCCCAGGAAGTAGATGAAAAGAGATGCATGGAGATAATAAGGAAATATACCCGGGAATATCAAAATAAACTGACAATATTAGCGCCAGTGATTAATAAAATTGCAAGGTATGTTCCAGGTAGAAGAAAAAGAAAATTACATATAGGATTATTTGGTTATTCACGTAATATAGGAGGGATTATATTACCAAGGGCAATAACATTTACGTCGGCTCTTTATTCCATAGGTTTACCACCTGAAATTCTTGGTTTGAATGCTTTGAGTGAAGATGACATTCGATTCATCAAAGAAGTTTATGTAAATTTTGAAGAGGATTTAAGGGATGCTATCAAATATCTTAATCCGGATACTGGTTTTTTATCAAAAGACATTGAAGTAAAAATTAGAGATTTTCCAGTAGATTTTCAATCAGATGAAGAACATAAAGAAATAACCAATCGTATTGCGTATTTATTAAGAGAAAACAAATTGGAAGATTTGGGAGAGTATGTTCTAAGAGCAGCAAGTTTGAGAAAATTTCTGGGATAAAACTCTGGATGTTTTATCAACTACATCGCTCTATTGACAATTTTAAAATTTATAGGTATAACTTTGTATAACTTTATTTAACATCAAAGGAAAATTATAAAACATGGAGCGATTGATTCCGCAGAGCAAAATTACAGAAATAATTGAAAAATTAGATATTTATGAGGTAGTATCAAAATATATTACTCTCAAAAAATCCGGCAGAAATTATAAAGCCAACTGTCCTTTTCATGAAGAAAAGACCCCATCTTTTTTAGTAAGCCCTGAAAAACAGATTTTTCATTGTTTTGGATGTGGAGCAGGGGGGAACGTTATAAATTTTCTCATGAAAATTGAAAATACTGATTTTTCAGAGGCTGTTTATAATGCTGCTAATACTGCAGGTATAAAACTTGCATATATCCCGGGCATTACGGCAGGGGAAAATAAAAAAAGGAATGATATTTTAGAAGTGAACAGGCTGTCAGTCAGATTTTTTTCTGAAAATCTTGGACAAAATAAAAATTCTTTAGAGTATCTTTCTTCACGTGGATTTTCAGAGGAAAGTTTTAAACGTTTTTCTTTTGGATATGCCCCGGGAGGTAATAGTTTTTTACGTTATTTGGATGAAAAGGATGCCCCTTATGAAAAATTTATTTCAGCAGGGCTTATTTTAAAAAGTTTTTCCAGGGATGAACCCCAATCCGGGAAATTGACGGATTATTTCAGGAACAGACTTATTATCCCGATATTTGACATAAAGGATAACGTCATTGGTTTTGGGGGAAGAGCCTTAGATGAAAACGTTCAGCCCAAATATCTTAATACTGCAGAAAATGATGTATTTAAAAAGGGACAGGTTCTTTATGGTTTAAACTGGGCAAAGGAAAGTATAAAGAAACAGGGATTCGTAATTATTGTGGAAGGATATTTTGACCTTCTGAAACTTCATATCAATGGGCTTGAAAACGTTGTTGCTCCTCTCGGTACGGCCCTGACGGATTTTCATTTAAAAGCCCTTAAAAGATGGACAGAAAAAATACTTCTTGTTTTTGACCCTGACCAGGCTGGTAGTTCTGCAACATTGAGAAGTTTAGAGCCTATTCTTAGAAATGGGTTTGATGTTAAAATAGTACCTATCCCCATGGGTTTTGACCCTGACCAGGCTGGTAGTTCTGCAACATTGAGAAGTTTAGAGCCTATTCTTAGAAATGGGTTTGATGTTAAAATAGTACCTATCCCCATGGGTTTTGACCCTGATACTTTTGTTGACAACTATGGCATAAATGCATTCAGGAATTTTATCAATGAAGCAAAAGATTTTGTTGAATATAAAATAGCCCTTGGGTCCCAGGTTTATGATACGGGAAGTGCAAAAGGGAAGGCAAAACTTGCTGCAGAAATCTTAAGACTGATAGAACTTATTCCTGACACGATTGAACAGAAAATATATGTCAAAAAAATGTCGGAAATGTTAAACATAGAGGAAAAAGATTTATTTGACAGGATAAAATCTCTTAAAGTAAATGATCCAGACAGGGAAGAAAAAAAGCCGGTAAAAAAAGTTTCGTCTTATAACGTTGCAGAAAAACTGTTGATAGAGATTATTCTTCAGGAGCCTGGTTTCTATAATAATATCATAAACAGAAAGGATATTTTATCAGAGAACATAAAAAACTTTTTGGAATTTTCTTTACAAAACAGGGAATCAGGTGTTAAATTTTCAACGTTTGTTTCACAGTTCCAGGAAGAGAATACAATAAATTTTATATCACAGTTTGCATTTGCATCCGAGGAAATTAACAAGGAAAAAAAAGAAAAAATTTTTAATGAGTGCGTATCCGTAATGTCAAAAACCGTATATACTAAAAAAATTGATGAACTTAAAAAAACAATCAAACATAAAGAGGAAAACCAGGAATCCATTGATTTGGAGCTAAATGAAATACAAACATTATATTACCGCTTAAGAGGTGGAGGAGTTTAAATGGCAAAGAAAGGGTTGTTGAAAAATAAAGTGATAGAACAAAAAGGGTCGTTTAATAAACCCAAAAAGAAAAACAAGGAATATATATTTGAAGAAAGATTCAGCGAGGCAAGAGATGAGATTTTTGCCCTGGGGAAAAAGAAAAAAACTATTTCATTGGATGAAATTAACCAGTTTTTACCCATTGATACACCCGGGGAAAGAATTGATGAATTATTTGATGAATTGGAAGATTTTGGAATAGATATTGAAGAAAATATTGAACAGACTGAAGAGATTGAGAAAGAGGAAGAAGCCAAGATAGACCTTGATGACGTTCGTAATCCTCTGAAGTCTTATCTGAAAGATGCAGGAAGCTATGCTCTTTTAAAATCTGCTGAAGAGGTAACACTTGCAAAGGAAATGGAAAACAAGAAAAAGCGAATGAACTCCCTGATAAAAAAAAGTAATGGGGACCACAGAATAGATGCAGAGATTATGTTGGCTGAAGAAGATTTTAATGTTTCACGGAATAAACTTATCCAGGCAAATCTAAGACTTGTAATAAGTATTGCAAAAAAATATACAAATCCAAAATTATCTTTAAGGGACCTTATCCAGGAGGGAAACATTGGATTAATGAAAGCGGTTGAAAAATTCAGATACAAGGAAGGATTTAAATTCAGCACTTATGCCACATGGTGGATACGCCAGGCAATAACGAGGGCTATTGCTGACCATTCGGCAACTATAAGAATACCCGTTCATATGATTGAGAAGATTAATAAAGTGAATAAGGTTTCAAGGGTTTTATTCCAGGATCTTGACAGGGACCCTACAGATGAGGAGGTTGCTGAAGCAGTAAACATAAGTCTTGATAAGATAAAAAAAATACGTCGTTCAATGAGACCTGAACCCATATCTCTTGATATGCCTGTTGGTGATGAGGAAAGAGCAACTATAGGTGACTTTATCCGGGATGCGGAGAATGCAACTCCACTTAGCTATACAAACATAAGTTTATTACGGGAGGAATTTGAAAAAGCATTTGAAATTCTTGATGAGAGAGAGGAAAAAATTTTAAGACTGAGATTTGGCCTGGATGAAGAGGGATACCCAAGGACTCTTGAAGAGGTTGGTAAATATTTTGACCTTACCCGGGAAAGAATAAGACAGATTGAAAGCAAGGCAGTGTTAAAACTTAAACGTTCCCCCAAGATTGATAAATTAAAATCCTTTTTGGAAAAACTAAACTTCTCTTAAAAATTGGACTTCATAAAATTTCTTGGTACCGCAGGCGCCCGTTTTGTTATGATAAAACAATTACGGGCATCTGCCGGAATATGGTTTTCTCTCCATGGGACAAATTTTATCGTAGACCCTGGACCGGGGACAATCGTAAGGGTTAATAAAACCAGGCCAAAACTTCCCCTGGATAACCTTGACGCCATATATCTTTCACACAGGCACCTTGATCATTCAGGCGATGTAAACGTAATGATTGAAGTAATGACAGACGGGGGTTTCAAGAAAAGGGGAACCCTTTTATGCCCTGAAGATGCTTTAAAAGATGACCCTGTTGTTTTTCAATATACCCGTAAATTTCTTGATAAAATTGAAATTTTGATACCTGGCGTCAGATATAAAATTAATAATGTTGAAATTGAAACAGGAATTGGACAAAATCATGGTTGTGAAACCTATGGTTTTAAAATTTATTCAGAAAAAATTCCTGTAATATCTTATATTCCTGATACTGAATATTTTCCACATCTTGTTGATTATTATAAAAATACCGATATTTTGATAATCAGCGTGGTTTTTTATGAAAAGAGGGAAGGGATTCTTCATATGTGCCTTTCTGAAGCATTGAACATAATATCTGCAATAAAACCGGGAAAAGCGGTTTTAACCCATTTCGGGATGTCAATGTTAAAAAACAAAATATGGGAAAAAGAAGAGGAAATGAAAGAAAAAACAGGTGTGGATGTAATTGCCGCTTATGATGGAATGACAGTAGATGTGTAAAAATAACACCCAATTTTTGACGGAAGAAATTCTATAGGATATAATTTGTCTTTTAGACTGATTACAGGATAAAAATGGGAAATACAAAGGTACTTGTAACAGACAATTTGGAGCAGGAAGGCACCTCTATTTTAAAGAAAGCAAATTTTGAGGTTGATGAAAAGGGTAAACTTTCTGTTGAGGAACTTGAAAAAATTATAGGCAGGTATGACGTTCTTATTGTCCGGAGCGGAACCAGGGTTCCATCTTCTGTCATAGAAAAGGCTGATAATCTTAAAATTATCGGCAGGGCGGGTGTTGGTGTTGATAATGTTGACGTGAAAACCGCCACTGCAAAAGGTATTCTTGTTATGAATGCGCCGGAAGGCAATACGCTTTCAGCCTCAGAGCATACTATCGGGCTTATTCTTTCTCTTGCAAGAAACATTCCCCAGGCTGATGCTTCATTGAAAACCGGGAAATGGGAAAGAAACAGATTTATGGGAACTGAATTATTCGGGAAGATTATTGGTATTATCGGACTGGGAAGAATTGGAAAAAGAGTTGCATCTATTGCTCATTCCCTTGGAATGAAGGTTCTTGGTTATGACCCATACATGACAGAAGAGGATGCCCTGTCGTTAAACATAAGTCTCATGACTCTTGAAGGGTTGTGTATGCAGTCTGATATTATTTCTGTTCATACACCACTTGTACCTGAAACAAAACACCTTCTTTCAGAAAAACAGTTTTTTATCATGAAGGATGGGGTGATGATTGTAAACGTGGCGAGAGGGGGACTTATAGATGAGGACATTCTTATAAAATACATTAAAAATGGAAAGGTCAGGGGGGTTGCTTTGGATGTTTTTGAGAAAGAGCCTCCACTTGAAAGTGAACTGTTAAAATTAGATAATGCAGTTGTTACTCCTCATCTTGGTGCTTCCACAAGGGAGGCGCAGGTAAACGTTGCAAGGGATATATGCCAGCAGATTATAGAGGCAATACAGAAAAAAATCATAAGAAATGCCATAAATATGTCGACGATGGATGAAAAATTGTATGAAAAAATGAAAGGGTATCTGACTCTTTCTGAAAAACTTGGTATATTTTTAAGCCAGTTATTGGATGATATTCCTGAATCCCTGATAATAGAATATGCAGGTGAAATTGTTAATTATGACGTCAGTCCGTTGCGGGCGTATGTTTTAAAAGGATTTTTGGAAAGATTTTGTCCTGTAACTTATGTAAATGCGCCGCTTATATTGAGAGAAAAGGGTATTAAACTGAATGAGATAAAAAATAAATCAGCAGGGGAATTTTTTACTACTATTAGATTAGAGGCAAAATATTCAAACGAGTCTATTTCTGTTACAGGAACCGTCGTATCAGAAAAACTTAAAATCGTAAAGATTAATGATTTTGACGTTGAAGCCATACCACAGGGTTATCTGCTTATTTGTTTAAATGATGATAAACCCGGTTTAATGGGTTATATAGGCACTATTATTGGAAAAAAGAACGTAAATATTGCTTCTATGACGCTTGGAAGAAAGGAAAAGGGAGGTCAGGCAATTACTGTTTTGAATCTTGATTCAGAAATTGACAAACAAACAATAAAAGAAATAGAAAAATTTTCCGGAATATGGCGGATTAAACTTGTCCGATGTTAGAAACTGAAGTGTTCTGAGAATAATATTCTGTTTTTTTACCTGCCTGTTTTCTTTCTTGCCTGTCTATACATACGGGAGGTTTTAATAATGATTATACCTATAAGTGTTTTTAGTATATGTATTGGTGTTATTTTTGGCTATTTATGGCGAAGGTATATTGGAGAAAGAACGGTAAAATCTGCTGAAGAAAGAGCCAAAGAAATTATCAGGGATGCAGAAAATCTTTCTTCCATGAAGAAAAAGGAAATTGACATCCAGTCAAAAGAAACCCTGTACAGGTTAAGGTCGGAATTTGACAAGGAAACAAGAAATAAAAGAAAAGAGTTACAGTTTCTTGAAAAGAGGTTAAACCAGAGAGAAATTCTTATTGAAAGAAAATCCGAGATTATTGATAAAAAAGAAGGGGAGCTTAGAAACAGGGAATCAAATTTTCTGGAAAAAGAAAACGTTCTTGCTAAAAAACAACAGGAGCTTTCATCCGTAATTGAAGAAGAAAAGAAAAGATTGGAAGGTATTTCAACAGTCTCACGGGAGGAAGCCAAAAACATTCTCATTAAAATGATGGAGCAGGAAGCAAGAACCGATGGAATAAACATTATTCGTAAAATAGAAGAGGAGGCAAAAGAAATCGGGAATAAAAAAGCAAGAGAAATTCTTCTGACTTCCATGCAAAGACTTGCTTCTGACACAGCCAGTGAAACAACAATTTCCGTCGTTAGCCTTCCAAATGATGAAATCAAGGGCAGGATTATAGGAAGAGAAGGAAGAAACATAAGAGCATTTGAGGCGGTAACCGGAGTTGACCTGATAGTTGATGATACACCCCAGGCAATTACAATATCGTCTTTTAGCTTCTTAAGGAGAGAAATAGCAAGGATTGCCCTTGAAAGACTTATTGCTGATGAAAGAATCCATCCCGGCAGGATAGAAGAAGTCGTGAGTAAGGTTAAACAGGAAATTGAAGAAAAAATAGATGAGGAAGGTAAAAATGCAACATTTGAGGTTGGTGTGGAAAATCTTCATCCTGAATTGATTAAGCTTATCGGAAGGCTTAAATACAGGACAAGCTACGGGCAGAATGTTCTCCAACATACAAAAGAATCCGCTTTTCTTGCAGGTATGCTTGCTTCTGAAATAGGATTAGACCCCGGGATTGCAAAACGAACTGCTCTTTTACATGATATAGGAAAAGCAATTGACCAGGAGGTTGAAGGAAGCCATCCGGAAATTGGTGCTGATATATTAAAAAAGTATAATGAAAAAAAAGACGTTATAGATGCAGCAATGAATCATCACAAGGACCTGGATATTTCATCACCATATACGGTACTTGTCCAGGTTGCTGATGCTTTATCCGCAACGCGACCGGGTGCAAGGAGAGATACACTTGAAAGCTATTTGAAAAGGGTTGAGGAACTGGAAAAAATCGCCTCTTCTTTTAAAGGAGTGGACCAGGCGTATGCAATATCTGCCGGAAGGGAAGTAAGGATTATTGTAAAGCCTGAGGAAATAAGTGACCAGCAGGCGTCTCTTTTGGCACGGGATATAGCCCGTGAGATAGAAAAAACTTTGACGTATATCGGGCAGGTAAAAGTTACTGTGATAAGAGAAAAAAGGCACATTGAAGTTGCCAAATAACATTAGGAATAATATGTGGTATTACGTATATGCAGGGGTTTTCTTTACCAGTTTATTATTTACATTTTTATTGGTTCCTGTTTCAAAAAAGCTCGCTTTTTCCATTAACGTACTGGATTTTCCCTCCCAGAAAAAGGTTCATTTAAAGCCTATGCCGCTTCTCGGTGGACTGGGTATGTATTTTTCAATACTTTTTACCATACTTTTAGGACTTGTTTTAAAAAGGTTCTTCTTTATACATCTTTCAAGCTATTATAACGGGATTATGTCAGTACTTCCAAAAATTTTTGATATTGTTATAGTATCCGGAATTGTTGTTTTTTTTGGATTATTGGATGACGTTTATCACTTTCGCTCCTATCAAAAACTTTTTTTTCAGCTCATCTGCGGTGTTATTACGTTTTTTATGGGTTTTAGCGTTAATTTTATACCTGTTCCGGGAATAGTTTTTTTGTTAACTGTTTTCTGGGTGGTCCTGTGTATGAACAGCTTTAATCTTTTGGACCATATGGATGGACTTTCTTCAGGTGTGGCATTGATAGCAGGCGTAATATTTTTTATTTTTGCGGTAATGCGGGGCCAATTATTTATTGCAACTCTTTCTGCCTGTTTTATAGGTTCCATGGCAGGATTTTTATATTATAATTTCCCTCCCGCAAATATTTTTATGGGTGAATCAGGAAGCAGCTTTATAGGATACTTTCTTGGAATAATTGCAATTATGGGAACATATTATCATTACCAGCCCTCTAAAAGCTTTTTACCTGTTTTCAGCCCGTTGATTATACTTTCTGTCCCGTTCTTTGATACAATAGGTGTTGTTATTATACGGCTCAAAAACAAAAAATCCATTTTCCAGGGTGATAAAAATCATATATCACATAGATTGATGCGTCTTGGAATGACAAAAAAACAGGCTATACTTTTTTGTTATCTCCTGACTTTTTGTTGCGGAATACCTGTCCTGTTTCTTGGCAGTCTTAATATCTTTGAAGGCTCTCTTGTAATTTTCCAGATAATTCTTATACTGATATGTGTTATTATTCTTGAAAGCACAGGGAGAAAAAATGTGTGAATTAATATTAAGTCTGGATATATATGAAGAAAAAAAGATAAAAGAGATTATTAACGTAACAGAAAAATACGTCAACTGGTTTAAGCTCGGAATTATTCCATTTTTGAAATTCGGGCCCTCTATTATTGAATATCTAAAGAAAAAGGGGAAAAAAATATTTTTAGACCTTAAATTTTTTGACATACCCAATACTATTGCTAATGCCTCAAGAATTGTTTTTGAATATAACATAGACATGTTTAATATACATCTGTTGGCAGGTGAAAGAATGCTTGAGGCTGTTCTTAATGAAAAAGAAAAAAACAAAAGCAGGTCTATTGTTCTTGGTGTTACAATTCTTACGTCTTTTTCAGATGAAGACATTACCATGCTGGGCATCAAGAGAAGCTTAAAAGAAGAAACAATGTTTCTTGCAAGCATGGCATATGAAAAAAAGATGAACGGAATCGTCTGTTCAGTAAGTGACCTTGATTTCTTAAGGACAATATTTCCAAAACCATTTATTATGGTATGCCCGGGTATCAGGACAACAGAATATGCAGATGACCATAAAAGGGTAGGGGGTGTAAAGCAGGCTGTATCTTTTGGTGCTGATTTTATTGTTGTGGGCAGACCTGTTATTGAAAGCAGTGAACCTGTAAAAGCCGTTAAAAATATAATACAACTATTAGAACAATAATATGGATGACAGAATTATTGAAATCAATATCAGCAATATAAAAAGTAATATTGCAGGTATAAAAAAATTTACGAAAAAATTATTTCTTGCGGTTGTTAAATGTAATGCATACGGAATGGGTGCTCCTTATTTAAGCAGGTTCATAGAGGAGGATGTGGATTATTTTGGAGTGGAAACTATAGAGGAAGCCATTCAATTAAGAAAAGGAAAAATCAAAAAACCTGTTCTTATTCTTGGGCAGATATTACAGGATGATGTTGAATATATCAGTAAATATAATCTTATTGTTACCATAGGCTCTCTTGAATTTTTTAAATACGTATCCGGAAGTATAAAAACCAGGATTTCCGCTCATATAAAATTTGATACGGGTATGGGCAGACTCGGAATAATGCCTCAGTCCGCAGAAGAGGTGTTAAATATTATCCATTCATCAAAAAACATAAACGTAGAAGGTGTTTTTTCTCATCTTGCCACCTCTGAAGACCCTGATAAAAATTTTGCCATGGAGCAGCTCAATGTTTTTAAAAATATTTTAAAAAAATTCCACCCTAATAAATACGTTACACACATTGCTAATTCCGGGGCAATAATAAATCTACCGGAAAGTTATAAGGATTTTTCTATGGTCCGTTCCGGGTTGCTTCTTTATGGTGTATATCCCGGTCTTTTTTTAAGAACCTTTAAAAGAAAGCCGTTTATTAAATCTGCACTTACAGGAAAAGCAAAAGTACTTCTTATAAAAAATCTTCCGGCTGGGGCCTCAATTGGATATGGAAGGACTTATACATGTAAAAAAAATACAAGAATTGTTTTGGTGGGTATTGGTTACGGGGATGGATTGAATAAAAGTCTTTCAAACAGGATTTTTGTAAAAATAAAAGACAGGATTCTGTCTGCAAGGGGTAACATCTCCATGGACCAGATAGTTGTTGAAATTCCACAGGATTTAGATGTTAAACAGGGTGATGAATGTATATTTCTTGATGATGAACTGAATATAGAAAACATGGCAGAGATTTGCAAAACTGTTCCCCATGAGATATTATGTAATCTTGGAAAAGAAAGACTGAAAAAGATTTATATTCATTGAAATTTTGATTTTTTGTAAATACTTAGTGAACGGAGTTTGAAATAAGTTTGGATTGTCTTTGAGACTTTGTTTGAAAGAAAGTTTTTACAAAGATGAGAAGAGCAATCCGGAACTTATTTCCTACTTCAGGTAAGTAAATTATACCTGGAATATTTACATTTTTTAAATTATGTGATATAAACTTATATATAATAAAAGGGGGTATTATGGCAATTATTGAGACAAAAGACCTTACAAAAATTTATACGATTGGAAGAAAAAGAACAGTAGTCGGTCTTGACCATCTTACTTTAGAGATAGAAGAAGGGGAATTGTTTGGAATTTTGGGCCCAAATGGTTCCGGAAAAACCACCTGTCTGAAGCTTCTCCTTGGAACTCTTTTTCCCACATCAGGTGAGGCATATATTATGGGAAAAACGCCTTATGACGTGTCAATGAAAAAAGAAGTGGGTTTCCTTCCTGAAAATCCTTATTATTACGAATATCTTACAGGTAGAGAATTACTTATATTTTATGGAAAACTTTTTGACATGGATAAAGACGCCCTTAATGAAAAGATTGAAGAGCTTCTTAATCTTGTTGGTCTGCACAATACCCAAAAACTTAGTTTGAGACATTATTCAAAGGGAATGCTTGAAAGAATCGGACTTGCTGCAAGTTTAATCAATGACCCTAAAATTTTAATCCTTGATGAACCTACCACCGGCCTGGACCCTATAGGGTGCCGGGATACAAGAAATCTTCTTATTCAATTGAAAGAAATGGGTAAAACAATACTTCTTTCCAGCCATTTTCTTTCCGAGGTTGAAAGGGTATGCTCAAGAATAGCCATTTTACATAGAGGTCTTCTTCTTGCTTTGGGGAGGCTTGATGAGCTGATGAGTAAATACAAATCATCCAATCTTGAGGATTTATTCGTCAAAACAATTAATGAATATGATGAAAAAATAAAATCACAAGGAGTTGCTCAATGAAAAAAATCTGGATTTTGGCATGCAATACGGTAAAGGAATCTTTTAGAAAAAAAACAACCTATATTATTGTTCTTTTTGCTTTGATTATGATTGCTTCATCAGAATTTTTTGCATTTCTCAGTTCTACGGAACAATATAAAATGATAACTGATACAAGCTTTGCAGTAATAGAATTTTTTGGTTTTTTATTAGCTATGTTTGGAAGTATTTCAGCAGTGAGCTCTGAAATTGAAAAAAGGACTATCTATACTCTTCTTACAAAACCTATAACAAGGACAAATTTTGTATTGGGGAAATACCTCGGGATGTTTTTTATCCTGCTTATAAATTTTAGTATAATGGCAGTTTTTTTTGTGGGACTTCTTCATTTCAAGAAAATTCCAATGGACTCCGGGACGTTCAAGGCTCTTTTTCTTATATTTGTTGAGATTCTTGTTATTGCTTCCATTAGTTTATCCCTTGCAACGTTCACTTCTGATGCATTTAACATTATAGCTTCAAGTTTTATTTATATCATAGGACATCTTACAGGCTATGGAAGACAAATAATAGGTATGACAAAAAATATAGCTGTAAAAGGGCTTGCAGATATGATGTACACAATACTGCCTAATTATCAAAATTTCACAATAAGAGATAAGGTTGTGGTTGGCATACCTATACCATGGCAGTATGTGATAATTGTTACCGGATATGGAATTATGTATATAGTTATTGCCCTTTTGATAGGGATATACTTTTTCAGGACAAGAGAAATATGAAACAAAAAATCTGGCCGATTTTATTGCTCGCTCTTCTTTTATTTATACCATTGGGTTTTATACAAAATCAGATTAACTATGAAACAATTGCTTATGACCTTCAGACAAATCTTCTTCTTATGCCCGGAGAAGCCGGGGATATGGTTTTAGCCGGTTTCAAGGGAATTGCTGCTGACCTTTTATGGATTAACGTGGAAAATTACTGGCATACAGGGCAGCATTTTAAAATGATTCCTTTATTTAATATGGTTACATATCTTCAACCTCATTGGATTCTGGCGTGGTCACTTGGAGGCTGGCATATGGCTTATAATGTTGCTGCTGACGTTAAAACGGTTCAGGGAAAATATTACTGGTATCAGCAGGGTGTCCAATATTTAAAAAGGGGGGTTTCATATAATCCGAATAAATATGACCTGTATTTTGAATTAGGCTGGACATACTACAATAAGGGATTGGACTATTCAAATTCCGTCCGGTTTCTTAAACAGGCGGTTATGTATCCCTGTCCCAGTTATGTAAGAGACGTTCTTGCCCATGCATATGAAAAAAATGGAGAAATAAACAAAGCTATGGAAGAATGGCAAAAACTTCTCAAAACAGATTTTAAGGGGGTTGCTAAAAGAATGATTTATGACCTTAAAACCCGTGGATGGGCTACCCCTTAATTCTGAGAAAGATAAGATATTATTTTGTATATAAATTTTGCAGAAAAGAAACAAGAAGGGCTATAGGGATGTTTTGGAGCAAGTTCAACAATATCCACTCCGACAATATTTTTTGACATAATAATCTTTCTGATAAACTTCAGTGATGAGTACCACCTTAATCCCCCCGGCTCAGGTGTTCCCACTTCAGGAACAACAGATGGGTCAAAAACGTCAAGGTCAATTGTTAAATAATAGTTTCCATCAGGGATATTATCAATAAAATTTTCAAGAGGTTTGTCATAAGTATCTATATCATAAAAAACATGATTCATTTTACTTGATGAAATATATTCAAATTCCTCTCCTGATAAGCTTCTTATACCAAAACTGAATACTTCGCATCCGGCTTCTGTAACTCTTCTTATAACACATGCATGATTAAACCTGCTTCCTTCATAAACGTTTCTCATGTCAGCATGGGCGTCAAAGTGGATAACCTTGAGGTCAGGGTAAAATATTCTGTGCGACTGGATTACTGGAATACTTAATGAGTGTTCCCCGCCAAGACTTATGATAAATTTTTTCTTTTTGAGATGTTTTTGTATTGTTCTTTCTATTTGTTTAAACATCTCAGGTACAGAATTGCTTTCAATGGGTATTTCCGGGAGTGTAAATATACCTTTTCTATAAGGTTCAGTTTTAGTCTCTTCATCAAAAAGTTCAACATATCTTGAAGAAAGGATTATTCCTTCAGGCCCAAATCTTGTTCCCCTGCCAAATGAAACAGTTGCTTCATAAGGTATGGGTAGAATGACAAATTTTGTTTTTTCATAAGAAGGATTTTGTATCCCCAAAAAATTATATGAGGCACTCTTGTTCATTTTATTAAAGGATAAAGACGGCAGAGGAAATGACGGTTGTCCACAATCCATTTTTATCACCAATGGCGGACTGTGTAATATTTGTTGTTTTGACTATTTCAGAAGACATTCTCCAGATTTGTTTTTTTTCATCATATGATAAATTCGGGTCAAACTCAACGCCAAGGATTGTTGCTAACATTGTAGCAGCTAAGTCTTCTGCGTAATCACCTGCTTTTTCTTCTGTTTCTCCAAAACTTTCATGTTCTGAGAGGTACCCATACTGGTTGGGGTTTTTGGGGATTGCTAATCCCACCGAAGAGGTAATAAGCCTGTGGGGTTCATTTGTTGAATTTCTGCTCATTACTACGTACAGAATCTGACCTGGTTTTAAAAGAGAAAGGCCTTCTGTTTTTGAAATAAGCTTGCAATCAGGTGGGAAAATAGAAGATATTGACACAAGATTAAATTGGGCAATACCGGCATTTCTTAATGACCTTTCAAAACTTGTCAATTTTTCCCTGTCTTTTCCAACGCCTTTCGTAAGAAAAACTTTTTTAGGAACCATTTCCATTTTTTTAAATTTAAACACGAAAAAATTTTTTGTCAATTTTATTTTTGATATTCCCCAATAAAAATATTATAATAATTCAGAAAATAAAAATATAAAAATTCATTTTCACCAATAATTAACACTACGGATTAATTTAAAAACAGGAGAGAAAAATGTCAGTGGAAAATAGAATAAAGGAATTAGAAAAAACAGGTTCAAATATTTCTTTTGGAATTCAGGATAAAATGCTTGGATTGTTTGCAGAAATGGATTTTGCAAAAAAATTGGCAGATATTTATAAAAACAAAGAATGGAATAATCTTATTGAAACCGCATTACTATCTGTTGAAAAAGGGCTCTCCAAAAAACATACCGATGATTTAATTACTGAAGTGGAAAGTATACTTAAACCAATTGGAAAAGTGGCAAAAGAACATACAATATTATGTGTAGGTCATGCGCATATTGATATGAACTGGATGTGGTCATATCCGGAAACCTGTGCTGTTGTAAATGACACTTTTACAACAGTACTGAAACTTATGGAGGAATTTCCTGATTTTTGTTTTTCCCAGAGTCAGGCAAGCGTATATAAAATTGTGGAAAAATATAATCCTGATATGTTAAAACAAATACAAAAAAGGGTAAAAGAAGGCAGATGGGAGGTAACAGCAGGTTTCTGGGTTGAATGTGATAAAAATTTATCCGGTGGAGAAGCACTCTGCAGACACTTATTATATACAAGGAATTACTTTAAAAAAATCTTTGATTTAGAGCCGGAAGATGTTTCGGTGGACTGGTCTCCTGATACTTTCGGACATGCCCTTACAATCCCCACAATTATCTCTAAAGCTGGTATTAAGTATTATTACGGACATAGATACGGAATGGCAGAAGCAGGACCACAGGTTTTTTTATGGAAAGGACCTGATGGCTCAAGTATTATAGTAAGAAATGACAAACTTAATGGGTATAATGGCGTCATAGACGAAAATATTGGTAAAAAACTTATGTTATTTACAAAAGAGACCGGCCTGAAACAGATGATGTATGTCTATGGGGTTGGTGACCATGGAGGTGGTCCGACAAAAAGGGATATCCTGCGCGCTTATCAGATGGATAAATGGCCGATATTCCCCAATGTAAAGTTTTCTACAACAAGGATTTTTTATCAATATTTAGAGGAAAATAAAAAATTCCTGCCTGTCCTTGAGTGTGAATTAAACTTTGAGAACACAGGCTGTTATACGTCACAATCATTAATAAAAAGAGCAAATCGTTTTGCTGAGAACCAGCTATATGATGCAGAAGTGGCAGTTTCAGTTGTATGGGCAATGTCTAAAAAAGAATATCCGGGAGAAAATATTTATCAGGGGTGGATTGACACACTTTTTTCCCAATTTCATGATATACTTCCCGGTTCCGGTGTTCATGATACAAGAACGTATTGTCATGGAAAGTTCCAGGATACAGTTGCGGCTACAGAAATGGCAGAGACAAATGCGTTGAGATTTCTTGCCGGGAAAATAAATACAGATATCCAAATCCAAAATCTGAATATAGAAGAGCCCGTTTCTTTTTTAAGAAACTCTTTTGGAGCAGGGGTTGGTTTTGGAACCGGCGAAGGTTTTCCTTCATCTGCTGAGCAAAGTATTGGTAAAGGATTAAGACCATTTATTATATTTAATCCAAATCCATGGCAGAGAAAAGATGTGGTTATCACAACAATCTGGGATAATGACCCTCAAAAAGTATTGGATATAAACAAATTAAAAGAGACAAAATTCAGTATTATAAATGGAAACAAGAAAAAACTTTCCGGCCAGCTGATTGATGCAGGAGGATATTGGGGTCATTTATACGCAAAAGTGGCATTTCCTGTTGAAATCCCATCTCTTGGTTATAATACCTATGCTGTTGTAGAAGAGGAAACCCTGGAAGATAAAAAAGGAGTATGGCTGACAGGAACAGAAAAAATCTGCCCTTATATTCCTATAGAAAGACTTGAAGCCGGACTTGAAAATGATTTGATTTCAGTGGAAATAGACATCCAGACAGGCGGATTAAAAAAAGTTTTTGATAAAAAGAACAGGCTCAACCTGATTGATGAAGATAGTCCTTCCGGTGTTCTTAATTATGAAATTGAAAGACCTCACAGTATGACAGCATGGACGTTAGCCGACATAGAAAAAAAAGAAAGACTGCAGGTTATATCAATAGATAAAAAACACAATGGACCTTATATTGCATCTATTGAAGTTAAACTAAAATACAATGAATCCACTTTTACTGTAATCTATCAGCTTAAAAAAGATGACCCGACACTTTATATGGATATAGAAGGAATATGGGTTGAAAGGGGGACAGAGCAAAAAGGAGTTCCTGTTCTTCGTATTTCATTTCCATCTTTATTGAAAAATATCAAAGCAAAATATGAAATTCCGTTTGGGTCCATAGAAAGAGATTTAAACAAGGGACAGGAGGTTCCTGCACTGAACTGGGCTTTTGTTTCAGGAAATATTGGGGCTCAGGAATCAGGTTTTATACTATCAAATGACTGCAAGTATGGGTATTCACTTAAAGATAGCACACTTTCTCTTACCCTTATAAGAAGCAGTTATGACCCTGATATCCTGCCTGAAATAGGGCAGCATAAAATGAAGATTGCATTTACCCCCTTTACAGGGAAGATTAAAAATTTTGAGGCAATAAGAAAGGGATTGGAACTAAATCATCAGCTCAGGGTAATCGGGACAACGGTTCATAAAGGGGATTTACCTGACTCATACTCATTTTTTAAAATAGGTGCGGATAACATTGGACTTTCCTGTTTTAAAAAAGCAGAAAAAGAGGATGGGCTGGTTTTGCGTTTTTATGAAACAGAAGGTAAAGACACAGAGTTTTCTATTACTCTAAATAATGCTTTAAAAATAAAAGATGCCTCAGAGGTGGACATTCTTGAAAGAAGAATTAAACATCTCAATGTAAAAGATAACACAATGAGCTTAAAAATTGATGGATATAGTATAAAAACAATTATAGTTTCAGTTCACTAATGCTGTATAATGGGAGAATAATATGTTACCAAGAGAAAGAGTATTTAAAACCTTAAAACATCAGGAACCTGATATAATACCATGGGGGGAGCATTCCATTGACTATAATGTCTATGAAGATATTTTGGGAAGAAAAACTTTTGTCCAGGGAAAATTCAGACTTACAAAAGCATTATGGGAAGGCCGCCGCCAGGAAATCATAGATTCCTATAAAAAAGACGTAATTGACCTGGTGGATGCACTTGGCATGGATATGATAGTTGCACCAATGATGCCTTCCATCAAAGAAAAATTCAAGCCAATGAAAAAAATTGATGAAGAAACCTATCAGGACGAGAAGGGGAATGTCTTCAGGATTTCTTCTGTCACACATGACCTGATGCCCTATAAAATGAATCCGGAAAGTTATATTGCGCCAACTATTGAAAGTGTAAAAGAAGAAATTGACAAAATTGACAGGGAAGGCGTTCCTGAACCTGATGAATCATGCTGGGAGGTTACAAGACATATTATCCGGGAAAAAAAATCAACCCATTTTATTATGACCTTCTGGGATGATTTTCTTTGGCCATCTTTTGGCCAGACAGATGAGGATTTTTATGTCAATCTGATTCTTCATCCTGAAATGTATGAACCGATTGCGGAACTCAACGGTAAAAGAGCCATTGCCGGAATAAAATATGCGGCACAACAAGGTGTAGATGCAGTTATAACCCCCGGTGATTTAGGCTCAAGTACAGGACCATTGGCTGACCCCAAAATTTACAAAAAATACGTTTTACCCTGGCATAAAAAATATATGGAGGAAGCCCACCGTCTTGGACTGATAATGATTAAACACTGCTGCGGATATACATGGGATTTTGTGGAGGATTTTGTGACAGAGGGGTATGATGCCTATGAAGGAATCCAGGCGAGTGCAGGGATGGACATGAAACTTCTCAAAGAAAAAGTTGGCAGCCGGTTAACCCTGTGGGGTGGTGTGAGAAATGAAAATTTAATCGGGGGTAAGCCGGAAGACGTTATCAATGATGCTCATTATGCAATTAAATGGGGTGCTCCGGGAGGAGGATTTATTTATGGGGCAACACATTCCCTGGCTGTAGGAACCAGGCATGAAAATCTGATTGCAATGAAACAGGCAAGGGAAAAATTTGGTGTTTATCCTATTTCTCTATCTTCAGTTAACCGGTAATAATATACCGCTCCCACTACACTCGGGGTCGGCCATTCGCTGGGAATTGTTACGCCCGCTCACAATTCCCTTACTTCGCTCTATTCAAATCCTTTTTCAAAGATGTAAAATACTGGGCGGTGCAGGATTTGAACCTGCGGCTTCTTCCGTGTGAGGGAAGCGCTCTTGCCGCTGAGCCAACCGCCCGATTACTATCTATTTTATCATGAATTCATTTTGATGGGATTTTTTTTGACATAACAGACTGGTTGAATTTACGTCTTTTTAATTTTTTTATAGTTTTCACAGCTTTTTATAAAATTTTTTGCAAATTCGGGATTTGATGCAAAATGCAGATGTGTATATGATGCAAGAACGTTGTTTTTAATCAATCCATCAAAAAACGTTTTACCATTACTCTTTGAAATTTTATAAGCAAACATAGTGTTTTCAGGGATATTATCAAGATATGACCAATGAAAGATATGTCCCTTGTTTTTATCCCCTTTTTTACTCAGGATATTATCCTTGATTGTTTTAATTTCAACATAACCTAATGTATTAAGTTTATTTGACATTTTAACATTGCCTTTGAAAACACCAGGCATTTTGAATTTTCTTTTTTCAAAATCCACTAATTTTTCCATAAGATACATAAGTCCGCCGCATTCGGCATAAACCGGCATGCCTCTTTTTATTTTTTGGGATAGGAGAGCTTTCATTTTTTTGTTCACTGAGAGCTCTTTAGCAAATAATTCAGGAAATCCTCCACCAAAATAGATTCCATCAATGGATTCTGAAAGTCTTACGGATTTAAGTGGACTGAAATAACATATTTCAGCTCCATAATTTTTTAAAATATCAATGTTTTCAGGATAATAAAAATTAAAGGCTTTGTCTTTTGCTATCGCTATTTTTACTCTAATAGGACGTTGTGAATTGAAAAGAGATAATGGAACGTCTTCCAATTTCTCTGATTTCCTGCTTATCTCAACAATTTTTTCAAGGTTTACGTTTTTCATAAGATTCAGAAGTTTTTTCTTAAACGGAACGGATAATTTTTTTTCTTCCGCAGGTATAAGGCCAAGATGTCTTTCCTGTAATCCAATGGATGGCTCTTTTGATAAAAAACCGACAACAGGAATACCTGTTTTTTCTTCAATTGATTTTTTTGAATTTTCATAATGAGTCTGACTTCCTGCGTTGTTAAGAATAACGGCTGCAATATTTACGTCTCTGTCAAATTCCTTATAGCCAAGAACTATTGCTCCTGCACTTCTTGAAAATCCTTTTGCATCAACGACAAGTATTACCGGGCATTTTAGAATTTTTGCCAGCTCAGCAGTAGAGCCTGTTTCTGTATTGCCTAATCCGTCATAAAGGCCCATAACACCTTCAATGATGGAAATGTCTGCATCCTTTGCCCTCATATGGAATATCTCAAGAATCGCTTTCCTTGAAAGGAGATAAGTATCAAGATTGGAAGATGGCCTCCCTGTAATTTTCGTATGATAACCCGGGTCTATGTAATCAGGACCGGCTTTAAAAGCCTGGACAATAAACCCGGCTTCCTTCAGGGCAAGCATAAGACCTGTAGATACGGTGGTCTTGCCGACTCCGCTGTATACACCTGCTATTAAAATTTTCGGATTATTCATTTTTATATGATTTTTTCAAAGAAGAAATCAGTTTTACGTTATCCTTATGGGAAAGAACCGCTACCCTGAAAAATTTATCATCCAGCCCCCTGAAATTTGAACAGTCCCTGATAAGTAATCCATTTTTAATCAGGCTTTCTGCTATAATAGAAGATGTTAATTCTTTTTTTATTATTTTTATAAGCAAAAAGTTTGCCACTGAAGGGTAGGGTATAAAACAACCTGTTTTTGAAATTTCGTCAAAAAGATATTTTCTTTCTTTTTCAATTTTTTTTAACGTGGCTGTTATGTATTTTTTATTTTTTAACATAAGTTTTGCTGCAACCAGTCCGATACTGTTTACGCTCCATGGAATCTGGTGATTTTTTAATAGTTTTATAATGTCTTTATCAGCAATAATATATCCGATTCTTAATCCAGGCATGGCAAAAAATTTTGTAAATGAACGGATGATTATTATTCTTTTGTCTTTAACGGCGTATCTTATAAACGTCCGGCGACTGAAATCAGGTAAAAAATCAATGAACGTTTCATCAATGACGATGAATTTCTGGGGTAGGTTTTTAATTTCATCATAAGATTTGATAACAAGATTTCCTGTAGGATTATTGGGATTACAGAGAAAAATCATGTCCGAGGCATCCATTTCTGACAGGTTTAAGGAGAATTTTTCTGTCTCCATCTCAAGAAATCTTACCCTGCATCCGTTAACCCCTGCTGCCCGCTCATATTCTGAAAAGGTTGGTTCCGGGATAATCACTGTTTTGGGGGATAATGCCTGAAAGAGCAGGTATATAAATTCAGATGAGCCATTTCCTACAAGCAGGTTTTCGTCTTTTATTCCAAGATAATCAGATATTGCATTTATAGTATCTCTCTGGTCAGGATAATGCAGTACCCTGTCAAATTCCCTGAAAATTTTATTTTTAACGTTCAGGGGAATGCCCAGGGGGTTAATACTGGCGCTGAAATCAATAAACCTTCTTTTATGATTTTTTTCAGCCTCATAAATTCTGCCGCCATGAGAAAAAGTCATACCTGATATAGTATCTGTTCTTTTAAAACCGGTCATTTTGTTTGCCTCTGGTAAATTTTCACTTTCATCTGTTATTTTCCCTTGATGTATTTTAATGTAAATTTTTTCCGAACGCAATCTGTCGCGTTGTGCCATAATAAATTTACCCGAAACTAAATCATTGTGCCAAAAAGAAATCTATCCGAAAATATCCCTTTAAACAAGGAGTAAGGGATATGGAAAAGGAGTATACTCCATCTGTGTTCTATTTCCTGCAGTAAAGTGTAATATTTTTCTAAGAAACATTCTTATTGTTTTGTTTAATACGCCACTGTTTGAAAGATATAATTCCTTGTTTTATGGAATATATACTTG
>JAMDAS010000001.1 GCA_023484085.1 Candidatus Omnitrophota bacterium | reverse complement strand
CTATTATTTATCGTACCTTAAAAAACAACTGGATTTTTAAGGATTTTACAAACTTTAAATTTGTTGTTGCAAGCACTTAAAAAAATAGTCTCACGAGTAGACTAAATTTGACAATTAACATAGGAGAAAAAATGGAATTTATAAACAGGGAAAAGGAACTTAAAATTTTATTGGACAGTAGTGTGTTTACATATCAAAAAGCCAAGGTTATATTTCCATTTATACCGTTGTAGATAAAAACGGATTTTTCGAGAACATCTCTTCCTATAATTCCTATAATATCTTTACCTAAATATCTTTCACAACAAATTACTCTTTCAAAATTTATTACATAAATAGGTTGATTTTGTGGATTAAGAAGAATAAATTTAGCGGGAACTATACTCGTTGCTTTCTTTGTATCTGAAGGAGTATTTAAATAAGTGCTTCCAATAACCGGAAGATGTAAAGTTTGAACAATATCTTTTTTTATACCACTTATAGACGCCCCAGTATCTATTAAGAAATATCCTTTTATGGCAGAAGTAATAGGAAGGTTTTGTTTTTCCATTATTTTTACTACTTTATCAGGGACAGCAATTTCTCCAGGGAATAAACTTCCAACTTGTTTTAAAACCTGAGAAGATGAAATATTGGCAGTGAATCCTATATTAAATACTGGCATTTGTTAATCCATATGTTAATGCAGGAATTGATTCAATCTGTTCATTACGAACTACTTCTTTAATAAAAAATGGTTCAAGCCCAAAAAGTTTTGCCCCTTCATCATAAGCTTCTTCAGGAGAATTATAAAAGCCTATAACTTTTTCATCCTTAATTAACACAAATTGATTCTCATGTTCTTTAAGAAACTCTTCTTTTTTTCTCTCATAAAATTTCAATTCTTTTTCTAATTCCATTTTATCCTCTAAAAATATTATGTAAATATTCACTGAATGGCGTTCATACTATTACTTTAACCCTCATCTTAATCTTCTCCCTAACCTCTTACTTTAATATAGTTATACTTGAAAAATTTTAAAATGGCAATAGGTTACGGCATTAAATTTTTGACTCCGGGTCGTTTTTTTCAATAATGGAGATAAAATTTTCTATTCTTTTTAAAACCCTTTCTTTTCCGATAACCTCCATTGTTTCAAATAATCCGGGACCTTTTGTTCTTCCTGTTACTGCCAATCTAAGCGGATGGAAAACTCCTGACGTTTTCAAGCTGTTTTGTTCACAGAATTTTCTTACATTCTCCTCAAGTATTTCATGTCTGAATTCAATGTTTTCAAATTCATTATGAAGATTTTTAAATCTGTTTTTTATTTCTTCATTTGAAAATTTTTCTATTTCCTCCTTTGCGTACTCAACGTCTTCTTTTATAAAAAATCCCATAAGGTCAGGCACGTCTTTTAAGGTTTTTATCCTTTCCTGCTGGAGAATTATTATTTTTTCAATTTTTTCATTACCTTCTTTCAAAACCTCATCCAAAATACCGGACTGTCTGATAAATGGAACAGAATCCTCAAAAATCTTTAACGGCTTTTCTTTTCTTATATAGATTCCATTGAGCCATAAAAGCTTTTGGGGGTCAAAAATGGCATTTACCTTTGAACATCTTTCAAGGGAAAACTCATTGATTAGCTCATCCTTTGAAAAAATTTCCCTGTTTTCACCTGTTGTCCAGCCGAGAAGTGAAATATAATTAAAAAAAGCTTCGCTAAGATAGCCGTCTTCCCTGTATGCCCTTACAGACGTTGCACCATGTCTTTTACTTAGCCTGCTTCTGTCAGGACCTAAGGTCATGGACATATGTGCAAACTGTGGATATGGCTGATTCAGAGCTTCATAGATAAGTATATGTTTTGGAGTGTTTGAAAGATGGTCCTCCCCTCTGATTACATGGGTTATTTTCATCAACAGGTCATCAATGACAACTGCAAAGTGATACGTAGGAGTGCCATCCGATTTCATAATGACAAAATCGTTTTGTAATGACGTATCAAATTCCACCTGCCCTCTTATAAGGTCATGGACAACCACGTTTTTTTCAGGGACAAGGAGTCTTAGGACAGGTTTTCTTCCTTCATTTATGTGTTTTTCAGCTTCTTTTTCTGTCAGATTCCTGCATTTATTGTCATATCCTGACTTTTCTTTCTGGGACTGCCTGTTTCTTTCTTCAATTTCTTCTTTTGTGCAGTAGCAGTAATATGCTTTTTTCTCTTTTAAGAGTTTTTCTGCAAACTCCTTATAAGTCTCAATCCTTTCAGTCTGTCTGTAAGGTCCATAATCACCGCCGGTATCCGGCCCTTCATCCCATTGAATTCCAATCCATTTCAGGTCATCAATAATGTTTTCCTCATACTCTTTTTTTGACCGCTCCTTATCCGTATCTTCAATCCTTAAAATCAGTGTCCCTTTTGTTTTTTTTGCAAACAGGTAATTGAAAAGCGCTGTCCGGGCATTTCCTATGTGAAGATACCCTGTAGGGCTTGGTGCAAACCTTACCCTTATGTCAGACCTGCTATTTGTTGTTTTGTCCATTTTTCCACCTGGTATATGTCCTCAATCTTATTTATTTCAACGGGTTTATGTTTTTCAAGAACTTTTTCAATTATTTCAGGTATACGTGAAAAACATATCTTACCATAAAGAAAAAGTTTAACAACCTCTTCATCCGCAGTATTTAACACAGGTAAAAAAGAACCTCCTTTTTTAAGAGTCTGTTTTGCCAGTGCAAGACACGGGAAATGTTTAACGTCGGGCTTTTGAAAAGTCAGGTGCCCGATTTCAGAAAGGTTTAAACAATCAAGCTCTATGTCTTTTCTTTCCGGATAATTAAGACAGTAGTTTATGGAATATTTCATATCCGGGATGGATAAAACAGCTTTCATAAATCCGTCTGTAAAAAGAACAAGTCCATGAACAATTGCCTGGGGATGAACAAGCACGTCCATTTGTTTGGGTTCCATTCCAAAAAGAAATGAAGCCTCAATCAGCTCAAGTCCTTTATTCATAAGCGTGGCTGAATCAACTGTAACTTTTTTCCCCATATTCCATACAGGATGTTTTAAAATCTGCTTAAGTGTAACGTTTTCAAAATTTCCTTTATATTTCAATAATGGGCCGCCTGAAGCAGTGATAAAAATTTTTTTAATATGTTTTTTCCCTTCAGAAATAATCTGAAAAATTGCATTATGCTCACTATCTACAGGTATAATATTGTGTCCATATTTTTTCAATAAGGGACCTGCAGAAACAATAATCTCTTTTGTTGCAAGGGCTACTTTTTTATTGGATTGCAAGGCTTTTAGAGTGCTTTTTAATCCGACAAGTCCGGGTATTGCCATAACAATGATATCAACCTGCGGCATAACAGCGATTTCTTCCATTCCTTCATATCCCAAAAGAAATTTAACGTGTGGAAAAATACCTTGTAGTTTTTTATCTGCTTCAGGAAGAACGACGTACTGCGGTGTCCATTTTTCAATCTGATTTTTAAGAACTTCTTTTTGCAGGTTGGCAACAAGACCAAAAACCCTGAAATCTTTTCTTTGTGGAGAGATAACGTCTAACGTTGACGTTCCAATACTTCCCGTAGAACCAAAAATGACTACGTTTTTCATAGCCCGCCAAACCTTCTCTTTCTTTTTTGATAATCATCACATATTCTCTTCAGGTCATTCCTGTCAAAATCAGGCCATAATTTACTTGTAAAATACAGCTCAGAGTATACTGACTGCCATGTGAGAAAATTACTCATCCTTTGTTCCCCGGACGTCCTGATGACAATATCCGGGTCAGGAACGTCAGGAACGTAAAGAAACTTTCTGACCATATCCTTATCTATTTTTTTGTTGCCATTCATTTCAAATGCTTTGTTGACTGCATCCACTATTTCCTGTCTTCCCCCATAATTTATTGCAAATATAAGCCTGAGTCCTGTATTTTTACGTGTAAGATTTTTCATTTCCAGGATTGTTTTTTGAAGAAACAGGGGCAGTTCATCTATTCTGCCTGCAAAAAGAACATGGATGTTGTTTTTGTGTAAATTTTCCGCCTCTTTTTTTAGATTTTCTTCCATGAGTTTAAAAAGAAACTTCACTTCACTTTTTGGCCGCTTCCAGTTTTCAGTGGAAAAAGAATAGAGCGTAAGATACTTTATTCCCATGTCATCTGCTGACTGGACTATTTTTTTTATGACAGATACACCCCTTTTATGCCCTTCTATTCTTGGGAGACCCTTTTTTTTCGCCCATCTGCCGTTCCCATCCATAATAATTGCGAGATGTTTTATGTTTCTCATGATAAGTTTATGTAGAAAAATCCTCGCCAAAATATACCTGTCTGCTCAATGGATTCTTTAATATTTCTTCAGGTGTTCCATGAGCGATAATTTCTCCATTGTGTATAAGATATGCCCTGTCTATTATGCTTAAAGCATCCCGGACGTTATGGTCCGTAATTAAAATGCCGACACCTTCTGCTTTTAACTGGTTTATCATGGTTTTTATCTCAAAGACAGTCTTGGGGTCTATTCCTGAAAACGGTTCATCCAATAAAAAAAACTTAGGATTATTAATAAGATTTCTTGCAATCTCCAGCCTTCTTTTTTCTCCCCCGGAAAGATGGACGGCAACGTTATCCTTAAGACGTTCTATACCCATTTTATTCAGAAGGGTTTCTGCCATTTTTTTTTGTTTTTCCTTTGGATAAAAATTTTCAAGTATGATTAAAAGATTTTCAATGACGGTCAATTTATTAAATATTGCAGGTTCCTGGAAAAGATAGCTTAACCCGAGTCTTGCCTTTTGATAAACAGGGAAAAAAGTAATGTTTTTCCCATCAAATAAAATATTTCCGCTGTCAGGTATTAAAAAACCCATTATAAGTTTGAACATCGTTGTTTTTCCTGCACCATTAGGACCTAAAAGTCCGACTATCTCACCTTTATTTATATAAAGGGATACGTTTTTTACTATGTCTCTCCTGCCAATTTTTTTAGCAATTTTTCTGGTTTCAAGCTCCATGGAAAAGACCTTCCTGGGTTTTTATTTTTAAATGCTGGTATGCTATTTTGGTTGTCGTTCTTCCCTGGGAGGTTTTCTGGATAAACCCTTCCCTGACTAAATATGATTCATATACCTCTTCTATTGTTTCCGGCTCTTCACCCACCGCTATGGCAAGGCTTTTTAATCCAACAGGGCCCCCATTAAACTTATATATGATTGTTTCAAGAATTCTTTTGTCCATTTCATCCAGGCCCCTGCTGTCAACAAGCATTCTGTCAAGTGCAAAAGAAGCAATCTCTTTGTCTACGGTTGTTTCTCCTTTTACGACGGCAAAATCTCTTACTCTTTTTAAAAGTCTGTTGGTAATTCTTGGAGTTCCTCTTGACCGTTTTGCGATTTCCATGGAACCCTCATCGTTTAGTTCAATGTTTAAAATACGGGCAGACCTTTTTATAATCTGTGCAAGTTCGTTTATGTTATAATAATCAAGCCTGTGAATAATCCCAAACCTGTTTCTTAAGGGTGAAGTAAGAAGCCCTATCCTTGTTGTTGCTCCAACAAGAGTAAAATGTTTCAAGGGGATTTTTACTGATTTTGCCTTTGGTCCTTCTCCAAGCATAATGTCAATGTTAAAATCCTCCATGGCACTGTAAAGATATTCCTCAACAACCCTGGGGATTCTATGTATTTCATCAATAAAAAGTATATCGCCTTCCTCAAGATTTGTAAGGATACCTGCAAGGTCACCGGCTTTTTCAATTACAGGGCCTGAACTGGATTTTATGGTTACACCTAATTCATGCCCAATAATATAGGCGAGTGTTGTTTTTCCAATGCCTGGGGGTCCATAAAGAAGAATATGGTCTAAAATATCTTTCCTTATCTTTGAAGATTGTATAAAAACCTTCATGTTTTCCTTGACCTGCTGTTGTCCTATGAAATCATCAAATATTGCAGGTCTCAGGGCATTTTCATAGTTAGTTTCTTCAGATAAAACTACAGGTGAGGTTATATTATCATCCATATTTTTTTAAACCCTTTTTAATATCTCCCTGATAAATTCTTCCAGGGTTATTTTTTTATTTTCAAATTCTGCTGCTGTTTTTTTTGCAAGATTAAATGCTTCACTTCTTTTATATCCAAGAACGGTAAGCGCTTCCACCGCATCTCTTATCATTTCATTTTTTCCGCCTGGTTTACCGGGACTTTCTTCAATAAAATCTATCTGGTTCTTCATCTCAACAATAAGTCTTTCTGCTATTTTTCTGCCTACGCCCGGTGTTTTTTTAAAGATTTCTATATCCTGTGAAATAACGGCATGATATATTTCCTCCGGACTCAGACCGGATAAAATACGAAGAGCAAGCTTTGGGCCAACGCCTGGGAGGAGAATAAGTTTCTGGAACGTTTTCCATTCCTCTTCTGTTATAAAGCCATACAATTCAGGAGACTCATCTCTTATCATATAACATGTAAGAAGTTTTATTATGGACCCCTCAGATGGAAGTTTTCTTGAGGTTGAAAGCGGAACTCTTATCTGGTATCCGATGCCGCCTGCCTCTACAATTGCTTCCATTGGCTGGTTTTTTAAAAGTTTTCCCTCAATAGAACAAATCATAATGAAATTATACCACAGAATTTATCTTAAATTTTTCTATAAAGAAAGATGGATGATAAGAGCCCTTTGCTTTTCTTAATCCCTCCATCCCAAGGTCTTCCTCCCTGTTTATAAATTCAAGAGAACTGAATGCATCCTCTGCAAATTTCTGATTTATAACCTGATACAGACCCGGAATATCAGGGTTGGCTTTTTCTATATGAACCACTCCTGTATCCTTATTTAAATTTTCTCCAAAAGTAAATGCCTCCACCCTGTTATTAATCCTGATAACCCCGCCAAAAATATTTAATTTTGGAAAATGCAGGAGAATTTCATTGATGGCGCATCTTTCCCCTAAAAGGTCAAGGTCATCTTCACACCGGTTGGTTTTACACCATTTGTCCGCAATCTCTTCACATTCTCTGGTATATTCTTCTTTAAATCTTTCAAAGGAAAAAGAATATGATTCCTGAAATTTTTTTATGTGATTTCTTTTTGAATGATATTTTCTGCCGGGAAGTTCTATAAGGTTTTTGGACAGGTATACATAATCAAAATATTCACGCGACGGTTCAATGACAAAAAGAGAGGGATTTTTTATTTCTTCTGCAAATCTTTTATCAGCCCTTTGAATGGAAGGATTTTTTTCTCCGGATTCTTTTAAATAGTCCAGAAGAACCCTGGTGGGTTCAACCCTTGGAGCCGGACCTACAGGCATTAAGCCGCCTGAGGAGGAAATCGTATTAAAAATTAAAAACAGCCAGTTTTTATATACTGACCACTTTGTTCCGTAATGTTTACGCCATATAAAAATATTTGTAAAAGTAAGCTCTGAGATATCAGATGGATATTTCAAAAAGAAGTCAGTGATAATATCTTTGTCATCAATCTCAATTTTTTTAAATTTTGGGAAAACAGGTATAGTAGCCATAATAAATAATATATTAGCCTTAAAAAATCAATTTATGAAATTTATTGGAAGAATAGAAAACTTGACGATAATTAATTATACTGCTATAATTTTAATTAAATAAATTTTAGCAGGGTTAAAATTATGTATATAAAAAGAACTTTAGAGGGTAAAATCAGAAATTATCTGGATAAGCCCGAAATTCTTGCAATTATAGGGCCGAGACAGTCAGGTAAAACCACACTTTTGAAAAAAGTTGCAGGGGAGCTTAAAGAGGTATCCTATGTTGATTTTGAAGATAGAGATATACTTAAATTATTTAATAGTGACATTAAAACGTTTTATAATCTTTATGGTAAAAAATTTAAATATCTTTTTATAGATGAATTTCAATATGCCAAAAACGGGGGGCAAAAATTAAAATATCTCTATGATACTTATAAAATCAAGATTGTTATCTCCGGTTCATCTGTTTTGGATTTAACCCATCAGGCAGTTAAGTATCTTGTAGGCAGAATTTTTATATTTCATCTTTTTCCTCTGGATTTTAAAGAATTTTTAAGTTTTAGAAATCCTTCCATTTATGAAAATGTATACGTGGATATTAAACAAAAAATAGATTATTATTTGACAGATAGAAGAAAAACCACACCTGTTTTATCCACGGAAATAATAAAAGAAATCAATAAATATTATTATGAGTATGTCATATTCGGCGGGTATCCCAGGGTAGTAATTGCTAAATACAAAGAAGAAAAAATAATTGTTTTAAGAAATACTTATAATACATATTTTTTAAGAGAAATCAGGGATATACTGCAATTAAGTACTGAAGAACAGCTGCAAAAACTTGTAAAAGCATTATGCCTGCAAATTGGTTGTTCTGTAAGATATAATGAATTATGCCAGATTTCTTCACTTAATTACAATAACCTTTTAAAACATATTAACATTCTGGAAAAAACTTTTGTGATAAAAAAAATACAACCTTTTTACAAAAATAAAAGAATTGAAATTGCAAAAGTTCCCAAGATTTATTTTTGGGATAATGGATTCCGTAATATAGTTATTGATAATTTTCAAGATATTGATAAAAGGACTGACAGGGGAAATCTTAATGAGAATTTTGTAGCCTCGCAACTTTTAAAAAATGAATACAATATCAATTATTGGAGAACAAAATCTGGTGCTGAAATAGATTTTGTATTTGAACTGAATGGAACACCCGTTGTTATAGAAGTCAAATCGAGTTTAAATTTAAATAAAATTGGCAAAGCATTAATTAGTTTTAAAGAAAAATATCTACCATCCAAAACAATTGTATTATCTGAAAATTATTATTCTTTTGATAAAAGAAGAAATATATTTTTTATGCCACTGTTTTTTATTTAAGAAATTGGTTTACAGTGAATCTGCAGGTTGCATCCGGTAAAGGTTTACCTCATGAAGAAATGGACAAATATCGGTTTTAGCAATACAATATTCTTAAAATAATAGAGAAGAATATTCGCTTAGAATTGATAGGGAGGATATCAATTTTTATGTATTTCTTTAACAGTGGGAATCTTTTGATATATGCTGTTTTTTTCTTGGGCGCGGGAGTCGTATTTTTTTTCAAAGGATTTAAACGTTTAAGCGAAAAAAGACTCATACAGGATACTCCAACGTCCACAGTTAGAGGTATTGCTCTCGGGCTTGTGGAACTCTCCGGCACGGCGCATGAAATAAAAACAATTAAATCCCCTATCTCCGGAAGAGAATGTGTATTTTTCCGTTGTACAGTAGAACGATATGAAAATTCTGGACGTTATGGAGGAAAATGGGTGGAAATTGATGGAAGAAGTAGTGATGAGAGTCCTTTTTACCTTGATGACGGAACAGGTAAAATAAAGATATTTCCGAGAGGAGCAGAAATAATTATGCCGGTCAGATATCAATACCAAACAGGCTTAGGAATACCTCCGGATAATATTTCGGTTTTTATGAAAAACAGCGGTTTAAGTTCCAATGAAATGTTCGGAAATAATTCGCTACGTTTCAAGGAATGGTATATAATACCCCACGAAAACGTATGCATTCTTGGTACAGCCGAACAAAAAAATTGTCTCCCTGAGGAACAGGAAGAAAAATTGGACAAAGGCATTGAAAACATAAAGAAAGAGGTTGACCCGCAAAAAGAGGCAATCTGGATGGCAGAAGTTGGATTGAATAAAAATGGAATGGGAAGCAAAGACGTGTTGAAAACAGAACAAAAAACGTCAAACGAACCCATGCCCGACACACAAAATGATGCAACAGAACTTATAATCGGGAAAGGTGACGGAAACCAAACGTTCGTTATTTCAGATGAAATCCAGAGTCAGATGGTGAAAAGCATGACGTGGCAAAGCTTTGCAGAGGTTTTCGGTGGTGCATTATTGAGTCTTGCTTCACTTGCATATATACTGTATGAATTACACATAGGGATCAACTTTTGAAATGTCCTATTCTGGATTTTTGTTTATTATTCATGGGAATCACAATATATTCGGAGGAAGAAAATGATAATAACGATTATTGTTGGAGCTGTTATATTGTTTGTGGGGGTTGGAGTTCTTATTTATTTTGTAACTATTTATAACGGACTTATCGTGGTTTCACGCAACGTTGACAAGGCATGGGCAAACATTGACGTTCTTTTAAAACAACGTCATGATGAAATACCAAAATTAATTGGGGCATGTGAAGGCTACATGAAATATGAACGGGAAACTCTTGAACGAATTACGTCCGCTCGGACAGCATGCATGCAGGCAACGACAGTAGGCGAATCATCCCGGGCAGAAGGCAGTCTGGCAGCATCTTTGAAAACACTTTTTGCGGTTGCGGAGAATTATCCGGACCTTAAGGCAGATCAAAATTTTATGCAGTTACAACAGCGTATCAGTTACCTTGAAAGTCAGATAGCGGACAGGCGGGAATTTTATAATGATTCAACGAACACTTATAATATAAGAATAAAGGAAATACCAGACGTATTTGTGGCTAATATGATGCACATGCAGCCTAAGGAACTTTTCAAGGCAACTGAAGAGGATAAAAAGGACGTAGATGTAAAATTTACGTTTCCCCAATAATAGAATTTGACAGAAAAATTGGGAAGGTACACTTCAATATTCAATTTTATTAAATTATTTAAAAAATCATTATTTTTTCTATTCTTAGGTTTATCTGTTTTGGCACTTTTAAAATATTCTTTGGTTCAAACTGCAGAGACAAAACAAAAAACCGGAATATCTCATTGGTTTAACGTTACAACCTATGAGAACGTTGAATGTATATCTGGAGGATTGGTTGGTACAATTTTTACTTCTGCTGATGGTAAAACATGGACAAAACAAAATTCCGGAACAAATAATGACCTTTTTGATATAACATATGGGAACAATAAGTTTGTGACTGTAGGATATAAAGGAACGATTCTTACGTCTTTTGATGGAATTACATGGTCAAAGCAAAATTCCGGAATAAATAATGATCTTATCGGGATAGCATATGGGAATAATAAATTTGTGGTAATAAGCATTATGGGTACTAATACAAATCTTATTTCTAAAATAATTGCATCTCCTTTCAAAAAAATCGTAAGTTTATTATTATTATTGTTGTTTATATTTCTAATTTTTCGGGGTGTACGTTGGGTTGGTCACTTCTGACTTGATTTTTTTCAAATAGGTCTTCAAATCTTACCTTTGGAAAAACAGGATAAAGGATTTTACTTTTTTTTGCTGAAATTTATATAAATCCGGTGGAAGATTCACGCGGAAGGGGTTTACTTTTTATTATAAAGATGTTATTATTTTTACATGGGAAAAATAATCTGCATTCTGCCTGTTGCCGGAATGGGTAAAAGACTTCAACCTCATACATTTACCATTCCAAAAGTTCTTCTTCCTGTTGGCGGGAAACCGATACTTGGACATCTTATTGAATTCATCAAAAGCCTTGAAATAAAAACAATAATCTTTGTCATAGGGCATTTGGGGGAAAAAATAGTTAATTACGTAAAAAAAGATTTTCCTGAAATTGACAGTATATTTGTCAGACAAAAAGATTTTCTTGGGCTTGGATATGCCATTTCCCTGACTAAAAAATACGTGGATTCCCCTGTTTTTATCAATTTAGGGGATACTCTGATAGAGGCAGATGTAAAAAAATATCTTTCAAAAAATAAGTCATGGGTGGCAGTGAAAAAAGTAAATGATCCAAAAAGGTTTGGTGTGGCAGTAATTGATAAAAATGGACTTATAAAAAAAGTTGTTGAAAAACCAAAAGATTTTGTTTCTGATAAGGCAATCTGCGGTATGTATTTTTTTAAAAACAGCAAACTTCTTTTTCAATGTCTTGATGAAATCATTAAAAAAGACGTTAAAACAGCAGGTGAATATCAATTGACGGATGCAATACAGAAAATGATTGAAAAAGGGGAAAAGATTTTTATTTATGAGATTGATAAATGGTTTGACTCCGGCAAGATAGAATCCCTGCTTGAAACCAATCATTATTTTCTTGAGAAAAATAAGCCTTCATATAATCAGGTGTTTTCTGTGGTAATAAATCCGCCTGTGTATATTTCTCCGGATGCTGAATTAAGAAACTGCGTTATTGGACCTTATGTTTCTATTGGTAAGGGGGTTTCTTTATCAAACGTTATTGTCCGTAATTCAATAATAAATGATAAGGCCATTATCAAAAATGTTGTTTTACAAAACTCTGTAATTGGATATTCCGCTCATCTTATAGGAAACCTCCAGGCTATAAATCTTGGAGATTCCTCTGTGGTAAATCTGACAGGTGAAGAGGAAACGTCAACTCTCTAACGTAAAATAAAATATAGCCATAAAGGTATGGTAATCAGGGAAAACAGGTGTGTAATAAGTACTCCTTTAGATGAAAATCTGACGTCAGAATCATAAACCTCACTAAGATATACGCTTGCTATTGCTGATGGCATAATGGCAACGACGGAAATAATAAGATTGACGTTTTTGGTAAATGGCAGAAAATAAAAAACAGCCAGTGAAGTTGCAGGGATAATAAGCAGACGTATGGCAGAAAGATAGATGAGTTTTACGTCAAACATGTATTTCCAGCGAAGTTCTGCCATTTTCCCGCCCACAATAAACATTGCAATAGGTATACAGGCTTTTCCAAAAACGTCAAGGACAGACATAAGAGATTTGCTAAGCTGGGAAAAAATCGGATTGTTTATAAAAATAAGATTATTGACAAGAAAACTGTCCCTTATGACTATAATAAAAAATGAAAAAATAATCGTTAGCAGGGGAACGCTTAATACCTGTTTTAAATTTTTTCTTGAAAGAGTAGTGCCTGTCAGGGAAAAAATTCCAAGTGTCCATATGCATATTTCGGCTCCAAGACTTGAAAATATTAACATTGCAACCCCTTTGTTTCCCCATAGCATTAAAATTATAGGTAGTGGTAAGAACGTATAATTATTCATTGTGCATAAAAACCTGAAGGAATTTTCTTCTTTTTGATTTGTGAATAAAGTAACTTTTGAAAATAAAAGTCCGTATATAAACCCTATGACCATAATAATAAGGGTTCCTATAGGCAGACTTACGTTTAAAAGTAAAGATTTAACCGTAAAATTATTTACAAGTGATGAAAATATAAGAGCAGGGTAAAAAAACTTTATGATTGCATGCGACATCTCTCTTGTTGTATCTGTATTTATCAGTCTTATTTTTTTTGCAATAAAACCAAACCCCATCATCAAGAATATGGAAAAAACCGTGAGAAACAATTTTAAAAACATAACATTATTTTACATTTTCAGAACTTTTTTTCAATTTTCACGTATCCGTTATATACTAAAGCAATGGCTAAAATATTAATCAGTCCGCTTTCATGGGGATTAGGCCATGCAAGTCGCATAGTTCCAATTGCAAAAGAATTTTTAAGAAGAGGACATGCCGTAACGTTTGCTACAAGCGGAAGAGCTCTTATATTTCTGCATAATGAATTTCCGCAATGTGAAACAATTGAATTTAAAGATTATCCTGCTCCTTTTACTTCAACCCCGTTTTTTGCGGCTAAGTTCGCTCTGTATATTCCCGCGATGTTAAAGGCAATACAAGGAGAAAAAAAGGAAACAGACAGAATATTGTCTCAAAAAAAATTTGATTTGATAATCAGTGATGCACGTTTTGGTGTTTATTCAAAAGATATTCCCTCTTTTTTTATTAATCATCAGTTAAGATTTCGTGCCCCATTATTTTTTAAGCCGGTAGACCTGTGGTCCGAGTATTTTCATACATACTTTCATACCAATTTTCAACGTGTTATAATTCCGGATAATCCCCCCGGTGAAGCTTCTTTATTGGGCAGTTTAGACGTTTCAAACCAGCCTGCCACCAATAAAATTGCTTACTATTGTGGTATTCTTGCCGCAGCGGAAAAAATAGATATCAGAGAGGATATAGATTATCTTATAACAATATCAACCCCGGGCGGGCCCAATTATCTTGAAAATAAAATTTTGAAACAGATATGCAGTCTTTCCGGAAAAAAAACAATTCTTCTTGCCAGGCCCGAGGAAAATTTTGAGTATGAATTATTCCCCGGTACCATTGTTAAATCCTATGCTTCAAGAAAAGAAATGAACGTTCTTATGAATCGCTCAAAATTTATTATTACAAGGGGAGGATACACTACTATTATGGAAATAGCGGAACTGGATAAACAATCGGCTATGTTAATACCTATACCGGGACATACAGAGCAGCAATATATTGCAAGATACCTGAGAAAACAGAAATGGATTTATTCAACAAATCAATATAAACTTAATCTGACTGAAGATATTAAAAAAGCCATGCAGTATAAGGGTTTGCCCAAAATGACAAAGACACGGGAGAACGTAAAGAAACTTTATAATGAGGTGTTTGCTCAATGCTTATAAAAATTTTATGGCAGACAATTAAAAATTGTGTTAATATATACAAATCAATAAAATACCTTAGAAAAAAATGATAAGATTCTTAAATAGATACGGGCAAAAAATTACGAGAAATAAGGATAAGGACTACAGAAAGGACATTGTTACCTCAATAGTTGTTGTTGCTATCGGGAGTATTGCTATTGCGGGGTATATAATTCTTGCAAAGATTTCCCCGTCTTTTTTTATAAATATTTTAAATGATATCGCAAATGCACCCTGGTACTTTACGCTTATAGTATTTTTTGTTATTATTTTCAGTTATATCCTGATTAAATTCTTTACAAAAAGAACAATTTTTTTTTCCGGTGGAATGCCCAGTATTCATAGCGGGATAGCATTTAGTATATGGACAATAGTTTCTTTTCTCACGTTTAAAGAAACTCCGTTGGTTTCTTTTCTTGTCCTGCTTTTAGCCATACTGGTGGTGCATGGAAGAATCTTAAAAAGTGTTCATAAGATTGATGAGGTTATAATTGGTGCAATGGGCGGTATTGTTTTCACTGTTGCTATCTTTCAGCTTTTAACAAAATTCAATTTTTTAAAGTAGAAACGTTCTTATTGTTTTTATCAGCTCAAATCCCAAGATAAATCAGATTTGCCCTTTGACATATATTTTTATTCCTATTACTATAATTTTGGACATGAATTTTTATATTTATTGCGCCTGTAGCTCAGTTGGATAGAGCGGTGGACTTCGAATCCAAAGGTTGCCAGTTCAAGTCTGGCCAGGCGCGATTTTTACTTCTTTGAGAGATTTGAACTGGCGAGATTTAATAAGGGTGTGGGAAAAGAGGCTTTTCCCACGTAGTAGGGGGAAGATTAAGGGGGAACTTGTTCCCCCTTAAAGAGCAAAAGTCAAGTCTGAAATACTTGACTTTTGTGAAAGGTGGCCAGTTCAAGTCTGGCCAGGCGCGTTCTATTGCATAATTTTTTTCAATTTGATATAATAAACGGATAAACTGAATTGATATGAGGAGATTAAGAAATATGTTTAAAGGAGCAATTGTTGCCATTGTAACCCCTTTTAAAAATGGGATTTTTGATAAGGAAGCATATAAAAAACTTATTGGGTTTCAGCTCAGTAATGGAACTGATGCAATTGTACCGTGCGGGTGTACTGGTGAAGCAGCAACACTTTCCCATGATGAACAAAAAGAAATAATAGAATTTACACTGGAAATTGTGAATAAACGTGTTCCTGTTATTGCAGGTACCGGTTCAAATTCAACCAGGGAAGCGGTGGAGCTTAGTGTTTTTGCAGATAAAATAGGGGTTGAAGGGATTCTTGTTATTACACCATATTATAACAAACCTACACAGGAGGGTCTGTATCAGCATTATAAAGCAATTTCAGAAACAATTAAAACGCCGGTTATACTCTATAACGTGCCTTCAAGAACAGGTATTTCAATTTCTCCTGAAACTGTTGCGAGACTTTCTGAGCTTAAAAATATTGTGGGAATCAAGGAAGCCAGCGGCAGCATGGACCAGGTAAGCAAAATTATATCTTTATGCCCAAAAGATTTCGTTCTGCTTTCAGGAGACGATTCAATGACTCTGCCTATTATGTCTGTAGGTGGAAAAGGAGTAATCTCCGTTGCTTCAAATATAATTCCCGGAGAAGTCAGTCAGATGGTTAAACATGTACTTGATAATGAATGGGAGAAAGCTAAACAAATTCACTTAAATTTTCTTAACCTTTTTAAAACCCTTTTTATTGAAACAAACCCTATTCCTGTAAAAACGTGTCTTTCAATGATGGGTATGATTAATATGGAATGGAGGCTACCCTTGACTATGCCATCTGAAGAAAACAAACAAAAAATTCAAAAAATTTTAAAGGTTTACGGATTGACATAATATGTTTTTCAGAAAAAAAAGATATATTGATTTACAACCTAAAGAAACAAGGGAAATAAAAAAAGAACTATGGCAAAAATGCTCTCAATGCGGAAAATTAATATACGAGGGGAAATTAAATGAAAATTTTAAAATATGCCCATATTGTGGCAGTCATTTCAGACTTACTACAAATGAATGGATAGGGCTTCTTACGGATAACAAATTTGAACCTTATGATATAAATCTTATTTCCGGTGACCCGCTGGATTTTAAAGCTGTAAAATCATATTCAGAGAAACTGAATGAGGAAATAAAAAAAACAGGACTTAAAGAGGCTCTTACCTATGGACTCGCAAAAATAAGTGATTTTGACGTAATACTTTCAATCCTTGATAGTAATTTTATTATGGGGAGCATGGGTTCTGTGGTAGGAGAAAAATTTGTAAGGGGATGTGAAAAAGCAATAGATAAAGGAATACCTTTTATTTCTATATGTGGCGGGGGAGGGGGGGCAAGAATGTATGAAGGAATGTTTTCTCTCCTGCAGATGGTCAAAACGTCCCAGGTTATTGGAAAGCTAAAAGAAAACAGGATACTTTATATATCTATTTTGACAGACCCTACCATGGGTGGTATCGCTGCAAGTTTTGCTTTTTTGGGCGATATTCTTATTGCCGAGCCAAAAGCGCTTATAGGTTTTGCCGGTCCAAGAGTTATTGAACAGACAATAAAACAAAAACTTCCCCATGGGTTTCAAAGAGCAGAATTTTTGTATCAGCATGGAATGCTTGATGAAGTCGTAAGTCGTGACCAGTTAAAAGATAAGATTATCAAAATTTTAGCCATATTTTCTCATTAATGAAAAGCCCCGGTATAAAATTTCTTGAGGATTTGACAGATTTTGGCATTAAATTAGGACTTGATAAGGTTTCATTTCTTTTAAAAAAACTCGGTAATCCTCATCTTGCATACCCTTCTGTTCTTATTGCAGGAACAAATGGAAAAGGTTCTGCTGCCAAATTTCTTTCCTCAATACTTAAAGAAAGCGGGTATAAAACGGGTCTTTATACAAGTCCTCATTTAATAAACGTGGAGGAAAGGATAAAAATCAACGGGGAAGACATACCAAAGGATGTATTTGAAAACGTATGCACAGAAATTCAAAAAACAGTGGAAAAATCTCCTGTTGAAAAAATTCCAACCTATTTTGAGGCACTTACGGCAATCGCTTTTTATTATTTTAAAGAGAAAAAAATTGACATTCTTGTTTGTGAAGTTGGTATGGGTGGTAAATATGATGCAACAAACGTTCTTCCTTCATTTCTTGAAATAATAATGCCTGTATCTTTTGACCATATGGAGTTTTTGGGGAACAGTCTCCAGGAAATAGCGGGAGAAAAAGCGGGTATTATAAAAGAAAATTCTTTTCTTGTATCTGGAGAACAAAAAAAGGAAGTTGAAGACGTAATAAACAGGATTTCATCCATAAAAAATACAAAAAATTTTTTCTATCCGTACGATTTCTTTTTCAGGTTAAACTCAAGTTCCCTGGAAAATGGCCAGAATTTTAATTTTTATGGCATCAAAGAGATTGAAAACCTGACAATAAACATACATGGACAACATCAACTGCAAAATAGTTCAGTGGCTGTTCAATCAGCCCTGATTATTGACAAATGTCTTCTTTCTGTGAAAGAAGAATCTATAAGAAAGGGGCTTGAACAAACAGTCTGGCCTGCAAGATTTCAGATTATTTCAAAGAATCCTTTGCTCATTCTTGATGGGGCACATAATTATGAAGGGGCGCAAACACTTGTGAAAACCCTTGATTTTTATCTCCCTGGTGAAAAATTTATTTTTCTTACCGGTATTTTAAAAGATAAAGATTATACGGGTATATTAAAAATTTTTTCATCTCATGCTTCCATGTTTATATTTACCGACCCACAAAATCCAAGAACCCTTCCTTCCCGGGAATTACAAAAAATCCTGGAAAAAGAAAAAATACAGATTCCATCAGTTATAATGGAAAATCCGGAGTCAGCATTTACATATTTAAAAGAAAGAACCGTAAAAAGTAATAGCAGGGGAGTAATATGCGGGTCTCTTTATCTTGCAGGGGATATACTTAAAATCGTAAATACGTAGTTATAATTTAGCTTTGTGCCTTTGTATCTTTTTTCTTTTTTGATTTTAAAAATTTCTTTATGGTTAATACGTTCATGTTGTTTTTTCTAAAATAATGAACTTCATCCACCATTTGTTTAACAAGGGATAATTCCATTCCCTCTAAGGATTGTTCATCTTCATTTTTAAATTTTTCAATTTCCATAGGGTTAAAAGCAAAACAATCGGTTTTTATCATAATTACAATCATGTTTGTTTTCTTTTCCCACGTTAACTCCATTTTGATTTCGGATGGGTCATTGTCAATAATCTCTATAATCTGGGAACATATTTCATCAATAGCTAATAAAATTTCCCACATTTTTCTTGAAGGCAGACGTTCCGCGATGGCTTTTTCCTGTAAGAATTCGGATATCAGGTTCAGACTTTCTATGTTTACCTGCACAATAATACTGTTTTTCATTTTGCCTCAAAGACGAACCAAACTTATTTCAAACACCGTTTACCGGGTATTTACGATATTTAAATATAATTTTTCTATTTCATCAAGCATTTTTTCTGTTGAAAAATTCTGTTCAATAATCTTCCGGCTGTTATTTCCCATTTTTTGTCTGAAAACAGGGTCTTTAATCAAAATGGAAATTTTTTCTTCAAGGATTACTTCATCTTTTGCCGGGACAAGAAAACCCGTAAAGGAATCCCTGACGATTTCTTTTGTTCCATCCACGTCAAAAGCAATTACAGGTTTTCCACCCGCCATAATTTGTGCCACAGCTTTGGGAAGTCCCTCTCTTAAGCTTGTATGAACCCCAAAATCCATTGCACTTACAAGCTCAGGAATTTTTTCCCCTTTTACAAGTCCCGTAAAAATAACTTTTTCTGAAATATTATTTTTTTTTACAAATGTTTCAAATTTATTTTGAAGTATACCTCCGCCTATAATCAAAAGTTTTAACCCTGGATAATCTTTTGTCATTTTTGAAAATACGTTAAGAAGATAATCATGTCCTTTCAGGTAAAACAGTCTTCCAATCATACCGAGAAGTATTTCATTTTCTTTTATCCCCAACGCCTGTCTCGTTTTTTCCCTCATAGTGTCCGCTTCCATGTATTTTTTAACGTCAAAACCACTTCTGATAATTGAAAATTTCTTTTTTTTTCCAATACCTGCGTCAAGGCATCTTTTAACCATAATTTCACTGACGGAAACATAGTAATCCGTAAAAAAATCCGCTATTTTTTCATAAAATACGTAAAACCTGTTTTTCAATCTGTTTTGATAGGGGTGGAAGGATAAGCCATGGATAGTGTGGATAGTAATAGAGGATGGAGAAAATATTCCTGCGGCAACTCTTCCGAGAATCCCGGCTTTTGCACTATGGGTATGGACTATGTCAAAACGTTCTTTTCTTAATAGCATGGCAATCCTGAAAAAGGCGATAACGTCAATAAAAGGGTTTATTTGCCGGACAAGGTTTCTGATTTTTTTAAAAGGGATGTTTTTTTGCCTGATAAGTTCTTCAAGACTGCCCTCAGGTCCTGATGATGGACCTGAAACAAGAGTAACATCATATCCTTTTTGAAGCAGGCCGGTTACAGTATAAAGTGTATTTTCCTGGGCTCCGCCAATAATCATTCTTGTAATTATATGGACTATTTTCATCAAAGATTATTTGAAAAATTCATCATGTATTGCTTTTAATGCTTTTTTACCCTGGTTTTTTTTAATAACACATGAAATCTTTATTTCAGATGTGCTTATCATTTCTATGTTTACGTTTTCTTGTGCTAAAGATTTAAACATTCTTGCCGCAACTCCAGGATGGTTTGCCATACCAAGTCCTATAATCGTTATTTTTGCAATATTATCGTCACAAATAATGTTAGTGGCACCCAATTTTTTCCCTTCTTTTTTGGAAATTTTAATGGCACGTTCCATATCTGATGAAGCCACTGTAAAAGACAGGTCCGTATAATTTTCTTTGCTGACGTTCTGAACAATTATATCAATATTTATATGCTCTTTACCCAATTCTCCAAAAATTTGTGCCGCTATTCCCGGTTTATCAGGAACGTGGAAAAACGTTATTTTTGCCTGGTTTTCATCAAGTGTAACTGATGTTACAATTGCGCCTTCCTCCAATTTCATTTCTTTTACCATAGTTCCACCTCTTTCGGAAAAGGTTGATTTCACTATAAAAGGTATTTTATATTTCCGGGCAATTTCAACTGCTCTTGCCTGCATGACTTTTGCGCCTGTAGAAGCCATTTCCAGCATTTCCTCGTATGAGATTAGCGGGATGGTTTTTGCATCAGGGACAATCCTTGGGTCAGTTGTAAAAACGCCTTCAACATCAGTGTATATTTCACATCTATCTGCACCAATTGCCCCTGCTATGGCAATAGCAGTAAGATCTGAGCCACCTCTACCCAGGGTAGTAATATTATCCTCAGCACTGATTCCCTGGAAACCCGCTATCACTACAATTTTATCATTTGCAATCTCTTCAAGTATTTTTTTGGGGTCTATTTTTTTTATTTTTGCTTTTGTATGCACGGTATCAGTATAGATTCCTGCAAGAAAACCTGGTAATCCAATTGCCTTGTAACCAAGATTTTCTATTGCCATGCATAAAAGGGCAACAGAGACAATTTCACCGGTTGAAAGAAGAAGGTCCAATTCCCTTGTTGGGGGTGCCGTATTTATTTGTTTTGCAAGGGAAAAAAGAGAATCAGTGGTTTTTCCCATTGCAGAAACTACTATTACCACTTCATTTCCCGCTTTTTTTTGTTTAACCGCTTTATCTGCAACAATCTTGATTTTTTCAATATCTCCTACTGAACTTCCACCATATTTTTGAACAATTTTCATTTTATTATAATATCACATTATTATATGTGTATAAAAATTTCAGTCTTCTTTTTTCAAACCTTGTGTTATAATTAAGTGATAATGGATAAAAACATTAAGTTGAAGGCATACTGTGATAATATAGATAGAGCTGAACAAAAATGTATTTCCATTGAGGCACAATTAATATATTCCGGTTTACAGACAGATACTTCTGTATCAAAAGAAAGAAAAACTTATAGATTCAGTCATGATGTGGTTATTAATCTTGATAAAATAAAGGGACTTGGAGATTTTATTGAAATAGAAGGGGCTATAGAAAAAGAGACATGCAGGATTATTGAAAATCTGATAAAAACGTTTGATATATCATTTCCGGAAATGATACCATGGTCCTATGGAGAAATGGTAAAAATGTATGAAAATTCCCATTTATACAGGATAAAGCTTCATAAGACCAAAAAAACAGGGACTCTTTTTCTTCTTGATGGGGCAAGCTGTTCAGGGAAAACAACTATCCTGCATGACCTGGGATGTGAAGAACTCATAGAAATTCTGCCAAGATATTGTACAAGAGAGCCAAGAAAAAATATCAGAACGGAATCAGAATATGTATTTGTTTCAAAAGATAAATTTAGAACCCTTGCTTCTTCAGGTGCTTTTATTGAATACAGGGATTATCTTTTTGGGATGAGCTATGGGATTCCATGGAAGGAAACGTTTGATTATCTTCTTTCAGGGAAAAATCTTCTTGGTATAATAAACCTTGGGAATGTTTTACACGTCAGAAAAATATTCCCTGAGGCTGTTTTGATACTTATAGATGCTCCTGTCAGGACTATAAAAAAAAGGCTGAATGAAAGAGGATTTAATAAAAAAGAACAGATTGAAGAAAGGCTTGAAAATGCCGGGAGAGTTGAATCCTGTAAAAAATATTATGACTGTATAATTAATAATGATGATGATATGTTAAAAAAATCTGAAGAAAAAATAAAAAAAATTATAATGAAAAAATCAGGATGACATAAAAATCATGAAAAACGTAAAAACAGAAACAAAAAAAGTGGATGTTTTCAGGCTGGTGCTTCCATTCGTTTTTTTTGTTCTTGCCGCATTGGTTAATTTCAGCAGTTTTCCGGGAGAATATAACTATACACTTATAAAAAGTGTTATAGGCTCCATTTTCGTATCCCTGGTTGGCATTTATTATTTATATAGAAAAAAGAATGGTTTTGAATTTGATAGATTAACATTTTTTGCAGGGAGTGCGTTTTTTGTCTGGATTCTTATTGGATGTTTTTATGCCCCTTTTAAATATGCTGCGGCAAAATATATGGAAAACTATCTTCTTTACTTCCTGCTTTTTCTTGTCGGACTTACATGGGAATGGAAACAGGAAGATGCAATTATATGGTCCATATCAGCAGTTATTGCCTGTATAATCGGGATAATTGAATCCATAATTCCCCCCAAATATCCAGTCTCAATGTTTGGGAACCCTGATTTTTTTGCCGGGTTTCTTATTATGCCTGCATTTCTTTCTTTTTATTTTCTGAAAAGGAAATGGAACGTATATGGTGTTATTTACTTGTTGTTGACGTTTATTACTCTGTTCATTCTTAAAACACGGTCAACACTTGCTGCCTATGTTGTTGGTCTGGCTTTTGTGCTTTTTCTGTTCTTTAGAAGAAAAAATCCCTCTTATATCAAATGGATTGGTTTTGTTGCAGGTATAATTGGTTTTTCTATATTATTTCCACAGATTGAACATAAATTTTTACATAATATAAGATACTTTATATGGAGAGGCACATGGCAGATGATTTTGGCAAAACCATTTCTTGGATGGGGCACAGGTAATTTTATGAATTTTTATCCCTATTTCAGGTACAGACCATATTTTTTAAGACCTGAAGCCACCCCTTTAACAAATCACCCTCATGACATTTACCTGGAATTATGGTCCCAGCATGGCATTATTGGTGTGGTATTATTTATTGCGGTTGCTGTTATAGCCATATCAAGTTGTCTGAGAAATAAAAAATATGAAGAATTTCACTGGTCTATTTTTATTATTCCTGCGATTGTCGGTGTCCTGATTGATAATATTCTTTCCATAAATCTTGCAAATCCTTCAACATCCATGTTTTTCTGGTTTATTGTTGGTTCTGCGGCTGCTTTTTCAGGAAGAAAATATGAATTCTCTGTTATTAATAAAATTTCCCTTAATAAAATTTTTTATGGGATAATAATTTTTGTTTCTCTTTTTCTTGCGGTCCGGGGCATTTATTATCGCATTGTTCCTGACGTATATCTTAAAAAGGCTATCGCATACAGGGATATGGGTTTTTACAAGTCATCTGTCAGGAATTATAAAAAAGCATGTGCGATAGACCATTATGACGTCATAGCCTACTACAAGATGGCTTATGCATATGCACAGATGGGGAAATACGGGAAAGCTCTTAATGTATATCAATTTATAAACAAATCCCTTTTTCCACATTTTGCTGAAACAGATGAAAATATCGGGATTATTTATATGAATTTACACGATGGGCAGGAGGCAGAAAAATACTTTGAGACAGCTCTATGGTTTGACCCGTATAACGTTAATGTTCTTGACTCACTTGCTTCCATAAGTATAATGTATGACAATAATGAAAAAAAGGCTGTGGAATATTTAAAAGAGGTAATAGCAATAAAACCAAAGGACAAATATGCAAATTTTGTTCTTGATAAATTAGAAAAATTGCCCAAAATGGAAAAAGGGAGGGTAAAAAAGTGAAATGCGAGATATGTGGTAAAACACCACGGGCAGGAAATAACGTAAGCCATTCCAATAAAAAAACGAGAAGATACTGGAAACCCAACGTTCAAAACATCTTTATTGAAATAGGTGGTATCAAAAAAAGAGCAGGTGTCTGTACGCAGTGTATCAAATCAGGAAAAATAACCAAGCCTGTTAAGCCCGTTATCGTTAATCCCCTGTGAACGCGACGTTTGAAGTAAGTTTGGATTGTCTTTAAATCTTTATTTGAAGCATTTATCTTTATAAAGATATAAAGAGCAATCCATAACTTATCTCTGAACATTTTCATTTCAATCACTGAGACGGGGTTCAGTGAATATTTATGTATAATTTTTAATGTCAAGCCAGATAAGAAAAAAATCATTGTGTAGTTTTTTGATTCTTGGAATATAAATAATTGAAATTTCTGAATCAGGCAAAGGTTTGGAATCCGGGAAATGGGCTTCAAAAAGGGAATTCCCCTGTTTTATCCATGTAATCCATTGTTTTTTTTCTTTCCTGGCTATTTTTGTGATTTTTACCGGCTGGGACCTTAAGAATATTTCAGGGTGGCCTTCTCCAAAAGGTTTAAGTAATTGAAGCTCTTTTATAAAATCAATCTCTAATTTTTCTATCGGGATGTCGTATATTTTACGACTTTTTGCAACATTTTTTTCTTTTATTTCCATAGATTCCCATAATTTTTTTATTTTATCTGTGTTCTCTTTTCTGAATTTAAATCCTACGGCATTTTTATGCCCGCCAAATGAAAGAAAAATATTTTTTTCTTTTGAAAAAAAATCATGAAGATTTACCATGTTAAACCCTCTGGCAGACCCTTGTATGACATTATCGGAAACTATGCCTACGAATGATGGTTTTTGACATTTTTCTGCTGCCCTGGATGCAATTATACCTGAAAATGATACAGGGATATCATGAAGAATTGAAAAAGAATAATCGTTTCCATATATTTTATTGTTTTTTGAAGATATATTCTTTAAAATTTTTTGTTTCTTTTTTGAAAGATTCTCAATTTCTTTCAGGGCATTTTCACATTCATCCCGATTATTTGAAGTAAGCAGTTTAAAGGATATTTCAGGCTTTCCAAATCTTCCCGGGGCATTCAGCCTGGGATTTAAAAAAAAGGTTATGGTTTCAATCTCATCTGTTTTTCTCGGAACATAAAAATATTCCTGGAATAATTTAAGACCTAAAATATTTGTATTTTCAAGGAGCCGTAATCCTATTTTTATGATTACCCTGTTTTCCCCTTTTAGAGGCGGGTAATCATTTAAGGTTCCCATGGTTGCAAGTTCAACAGAGGAAATAAAACATTCTTCAGGAAAAAAAGGAAGATAGATTTTTAATGCATGGATAAGTTTGAAAGTCAAGCCCGCTGATGTCATACCGGTGTAAAAACTATTTTCATCTATATAAGGATTTATAAAATGCACATGAGAAAATTTATATTTTTGGTTAAAAATATGGTGGTCTATGATAATCGTGGTAAGAGAACTGGATTCACAATAACGTAATGCCTTTTCTGAGTTTGTTCCTGAATCAATAATAAATAAAAGGGAATAACCCATTTTCAATATATTTTCTATGAGGGTTTCATCTATTTCGTAGTTCTCAAGTCTATGGGTTAGTTTTACGTCAAAATCAATTCCGGTTATTTTAAAGAAATTGCTAAGGATTGCCGCTCCTGCAATTCCATCCATGTCTCCATCTGCATATATAAATACCTTTTCTTTGTTGGATATGGTTTTTTTTATAATTTCACATGTTTTTTCTATGCCATTTAACAGGAATGGGTCAGACAGGTGTGAAACTTCCGGGAAAAGAAATGGTTCTGTCTCCTCCGCTTTAATACCCATGTCTTTAAGAATGTCATGAAAACGTTCTGAAAAAACCATTTATTTTTCCTTTAACATTGACTGGATGTTTTCTATTGTTATGTCAGATGGTCTTACGGCTTCAAATTTTTTCTCCCCTACAATGAGAGCAGGTATGTTTGCAAATCCATGGTACGTAAATTCTGCAAGATTTTCAGGCTTGTCAATGTCTATATACTTGAAGGGAATGCTAAAATGCTCTAATTTCTTTTTCCACCCCTGGCATAGTCCGCAGTCATTTTTTCCAAAAAGCAGTATCTCCTTATTCATGTTTGTCTTTCCTCCAATTTACGTATAATTATATCATTTTTACATTCCAACATCACTCTTACATTTCTTCTATTTTATTATATAAGTATCACTAAAACAAGAACAAGTATCAAAATTAAAAGAATATAGGCTGCATATGTGTTGATACGGCCATGATGCATGGCGGATAAACCATGTGCTATTTTCAAAATTCCTGACCGTAGCGGTATAACCACTAAACGGTCAATGATATGTTTCTCTTTGTGATAACGATGAATTGTAGTTCTAAAATGAGTGGAAACAGTTTCCTGTGTTTCTTGAGTTTTGGGACGTAAAATGGAATCAAAAATCACACGAACCGGATTAGAGAAACCAGTTGCTGTGTTGAAAAATACCCGGACCGCGTTTGGATTGTATGTTTTCTTGTAACCTATTAGCGTTAAAAAGTAAATTTCTGTTTTCCTCCTCCTTGAGGGGGTAGGATTGAGGTGGGGGTGAGAGAATTTATGTAATTTCACCCTCACCCGGGCCCTCTCCCCTCAAGGGAGAAGGTTTCATACTATTGATCACTTTTTGAAACTAATATATTACATTTTTTATATTATTGCAAATTTTCAGAAAGCTCAAACATCAACTTATTCTTTTTCCTCTTTTTTATGATATTCCACTTTTATGTTGCCTTCTTTTAATATCTCTTCAGCAAATTTGTCAGGATAATAGTCGGAAATAACAATTTTTTCTATGCCCGCATTGATAATCATTTTGGCACAGATGCTGCATGGGTGATTCGTTATATAAAGAACGCTTCCTTTTATACTGACACCATGGTATGCAGCCTGGATTATAGCGTTTTGTTCTGCATGAAGTCCCCGGCACAGCTCATGTCTTTCTCCTGAAGGAACATGTAACTTTTCACGAAGACAACCGGTTACCTCACAATGCTCAAATCCAATCGGCGCCCCATTATATCCTGTAGCAAGTATTCTTTTATCTTTCACTAAAACAGCGCCAACCTTTCTTCTTAAACAGGTTGTCCTTTCACTTACTAATTCAGCAATTTTTAAAAAATATTCATCCCAGCCTGGTCTCATTTTTTTTTAAAACAGAAAAGAGAAACCTAAAAGTATCTCTTACTTTTACTTTATTCAGGTATATATAGGAAACTGCATCACAAAATCTTTTACCCCCTTTCTTATGTTTTCCAATTTTTCCGGGTAATCCTTATAATGCAGTGCCTCGTCTATAAATTCAATGATTTTTAAAATTTCATTCTCTTTCATTCCCCTGGTTGTTATTGCAGCCGTTCCAATTCTTAAACCACTTGTAATGGTTGCTCCTGACGGGTCAAATGGTATGGAATTTTTATTTACGATAATATTAACCTTTTCAAGAATATTCTGGCATTCCACTCCTGTAATTTTTTTATTACGCAGGTCTACAAGAAGCATATGGTTGTCTGTTCCACCTGTAACAAGACGATAATCCAATTCTCTTAATTTTTCAGCAAAAAATCTTGCATTTTTGACAATCTGTGTCTGGTATTTCCTGAAATCCCCAGTTTCCGCTTCTTTAAATGCAACAGCCTTTGCTGCAACAATATGCATAAGAGGCCCTCCCTGAATACCGGGGAAAATAGATTTATCCACACTCCTGGCATACCTCTCTTTACAAAGAATAAATCCGCCCCTGGGTCCGCGAAGCGTTTTATGGGTTGTTGACGTAACAAAATCAGAAACCGGCACAGGTGAAGGATGAAGATTTGCCGCTACCAATCCGGCAATATGCGCCATATCAGAACAGAGATATGCATTAACATTTTTTGCTATCCCGGCAAACCTGTTAAAATCAATAATTCTTGGATATGCACTTGCCCCGCATATAATTATTTTGGGTTTATATTTTTGCGCAATTTTTTCAATCTCATTATAATCAATAAGTTCAGTGTCAGGATTTACCCCATAACAAACTGCATTAAAAATAATCCCGGAAAAACTAACTTTTGTTCCATGAGAAAGGTGTCCACCTGCGCATATATCCATACCGAGTATTGTATCACCTGCTTTGGCACAGGATAAATATACTGCCATATTTGCCTGGCTTCCGGAATGAGGCTGGACATTTGCATGCTCGGCATTGAAAATCTTTTTTACCCGGGATATTGCAATGGATTCAATCCTGTCTATAAATTCACATCCGCCATAATATCTCCTGGAAGGATACCCCTCGGCATATTTATTCGTCAGGATAGAACCGGTAGCCTCCATTACGGCTTTGCTTACATAATTTTCAGAGGCAATAAGATTGACTGTTTCTGATTCCCTCATCAATTCTTTTTCTATAAGTGAATAGATTTCCAAATCAAATTTTTCGAGCATTTTTTATGTCTTCCTCCCTTATAAAAGAAAAATCCGCAAAAAAAAGAAACATATTGTTCATTTTTTCAAGAAATGCAAGCCGGTTGTTTCTTATGTTTTCTTCCGGGCACATCACAAGCACCTTATCAAAAAAATCATCCACAGGTTTTTTAAAATCAAGAAGTTTATTCAGGAATAAAAGATATTCCTCTTTTTCTATGAATGCCTTTACTTTATCCTCGTTACTCTTAAATATTTCAAAAAGATTTTTTTCCTCTTTTTCAACAAGAAGTTTTTCATCAAAATACCAGTTTATTATATTATGAGATTTTGCCTGTTTTAATATGTTTGCCATTCTTGAAAACGGGACAAAAATATTTTCAGCCCCCTCAACTGTTCCGATAAACCGGGAAAAAGCATTTGCTTTTTCTCTTATCCTGTATACGTTAAGATTTTCCACCGAGATAATACCGGCTCTTACTCCTTTTGGTATTCCTTCAAATCCCAATTGAGCCTCTAATCTTTGAATAATAAAACCCCTTATATTTTTTTCTGTCCCGGACGGATTTTTCAGTTTAAATGCATCAACTGTTTCATGTATAAGAGGCGTAAGTTCAATATTATACTTTTTAGCCCATATAATATCAAAAAGCGTATTACCGATTCTTTTTAATCCATAGGGGTCCTCTGAGCCTGAAATTTCTGCATTTGAAGATATAAAGGTGCATACATACTCCAACCTGTCAATTATTGCCAAAATGGAGCCTTCATAAGAAACAGGAAGACTATCTCCGGGGAATTTTGGCCTTAAATGGTCTTCTATTGCCTGGCATACAGTTTCATTTTCATCCCATTTTTTTGCATATATTTTCCCCATTGTTCCGCTTAATTGCGGGAATTCCCTGACTACTGAAGAAGCCATGTCAAATTTTGAAAGTTCCGCGGCACGACAAAGATTTTTTGATGAACTTTCATTTAGACTCAGTATATCAGAAATTTTTTTTGCTATTGTACAAAGTCTTTCGGTCCTTTGATATAATGAGCCCCATTGTGGATGGAATAAAATCTTTTTTGTAATCTCAATGAACGTCCCGGGGTTTTTCTGAAGGTCGTTATTATAAAAAAATACGGCATCCATTATCCTGTCCCTGATAAGTTTTTCATAATTTCTTATACAATCAGGATTGTCAATTCCATCAGAAACGATAAGAAACTCCCTGCACAATATTTTATTTTTATATAAAGGGATTCCTTCTGCCTTTTCAATAATAATTTTTACAATCTCATCAGGAATGTATGGAACGTCAGATGGAAATTTACACCTTAACAGGACAGGATATTCAACAAGCTCTGCCAAATTTTCAAAAAGTGTTTCGTCAACATTTTCTTCTGTCTGGATTTTTTCTTTTACAAGGGCAGAAATAAATTTTTTTCTTACTTCCCTGTCAATAATGACAAAATTTTTCTGGATTACGTCAAAATAGTCTTTCCAGTGTTTAACCTGAATTTTTCCCGGGCTGATAAGCCTGTGCCCGTATGTAAAACAAGAACTTTTTACGTCTCCCATGTGCATGGATATTTTTTCATTATCCCACAAGGAAAATAGCCATCTTACCGGCCTGTAAAACTTTAAGCCGGAATTATCCCATTTCATGGATTTTGGAATATTTAAATTTTTTATAATCTCCATAACTGCTTCACCGATAATGTTTTTTACGGGAACCGGTGCTGTTTCTTTTAAAAAATAGACGGCTTTTTTATCCCCGGCTTCTTTTATCATAAGATTTTCAGGCTGGATATTATAAGCCTGGGCAAATTTCATAATTGCAGGATGATAATGTCCATTTTCATCTTTAATGATGTTTAATCTTGGACCTGTTATTTCTTTTTTTTCAGCAGGTGTTTTTTCAGGGATGCCTTTTACAAACAGGACAATCCTTCTTGGAGTCCAGAAAACATTTATGTCGTCAAACCGCAGCTTTCTGTTTTCTATAAACGTCCTGAATGAATTTTTAAACTGGTGAACAAACGATTCCCCTGTCCATGAGGGCAGGTCTTCGCATCCAATTTCAATAAGAAGATTTTTTGTATCCATTTTGATAAAATAAAAATTGAGCTGGTCCCCAAAAACTGAACAGCCCTGCTTAGGTGTATTTTAACATATATCCTGGATAACCAAAACTACTATACTGTTCCCCATTAGTTGAGCAGGTAAAATAAGCGTAGAATAGACTTCTTGAAAAAACCTTTATGAAAAAACAGAAACTTCCCCATAAATAATTTGAAGATTATAAAAAAAGATGTATAATAACAAAAAATATTTCAGGGGAGAAGATGAAACTAACAGCAGTTTACCAAAAGTTTTCAGAAGAATATGTTGCTTTTGTTGAAGAACTTCCTGGCGCCAATACCCAAGGAAAAACTTTAGAAGAAGCTAAGCATAACCTAATTGAAGCAGTGAATTTAGTACTTGAGGCAAATCGTGAACTTGCTGAAGTACCCAATCAATAAAAACGACTTTTTTAAAAAATTTCACATTGTTCTGCTAAAACATTTTAATATCTCAATCAGGCCTAAAATTAAAAAAAGCAATGCATTATACTGCACCTATTAAGTGAAGCAGTAAAATAAGTTAAAGTTGAGCCTCCTGAAAAAACTCCTTGTTAAATAAAATTATGGAATGCGAAAAATTGACGATTGAAGTGAAAAATGTTATACTAAGAATAATGTCAAAATTTGATGCAAGTAAATTTATAAAAGAAAAAATCAATGAAATAAAATCTGTTGCTAAGGAAGACAGGGTTTTGGTGCTTGTTTCTGAGGGGGTTGATAGTGTCGTTTGTGCCCTTCTTGCCTATAATGCCATAAAGGAAAATGCTATTTTTCTTTATGTTAACACAGGCCTTGTGAAGTCAGATAAATCCGATGTTTTAAATAAATTTCTTCAAAAATACAATATTGAACTTCAGGTATGGGATATGAATGAAAAATTTTTCCAGGCATTAAAAGAAAAAACCGTTACTGAAGAAAAAATAGAAATTTATAAGGATATTTTTTACAGGACAATCAGCCAGGCAACGAAAAGCTATTCAGTAGAGTACGTAATACAGGGGACAATACTTCCGGATATAATTGAATTTCAAAAGGGCGTAAAAACTTTTTATAATGTTTTTCAGGATGACATAAATCCCCAGATTTACGGGCTTAAAATTATAGAGCCTTTAAAAGAATTATATAAGAACCAGGTATATTCCATAGCTAAACTTTTAAAAATTCCCCCTAAGATTGTCCATGTTTTTCCTTTCCCATTTACGGGTTTTACGACAAGAATCGGAGGGGAAATTACGGCTGAAAGAATTGAAAAAATAAGATTACTCAGTTCCATTGTGGAGGAAGAGTTCAAAAGTCCCAAAATTTACCAGGCATTTCCTGTTTTATTAGGTGAGAAAGCTGCTGGTATTATTAATGAAAAAAAGATAACAGGTGACGTAGTAGTTGTTAGAGCCGTTGAAACCAAAAACATCATATCAGCCAGGCCTTATAATCCTACCTGTTCCAAGATGGAAAAAATTCAAAAAAGAATAATCAGGGAAGTTCCTGGTGTTGTAAAAGTTCTTTTTGACATAACCCCAAAACCTCCCAGTGACATTGAATTTTTCTAATAATCTGCCATGGCTAAAAAATCCGTTGTTATTCTTGGTGGAGGTCCTAATCGCATTGGACAGGGAATTGAGTTTGATTATTGTTGTGTTCATGCCTCTTTTGCCCTGCAAGAGGAAGGTTATGAAAGTATTATGATAAATTGCAATCCTGAAACAGTCAGCACCGATTATGATATTTCAACAAGACTATACTTTGAACCCCTGACTATTGAGGACGTCTTTAACATTATTGCACATGAAAAACCTTGCGGGATTATTGTCCAGTTTGGCGGCCAAACCCCTTTAAACATTGCCATACCACTTCAAAACAAGGGGGTACGGATACTTGGCACTTCTCCGGATGCCATAGACATAGCAGAAGACAGGGAAAGATTCAGGCATCTTATTGAAAGACTCGGTCTTAAGCAGGCTCCAAGCGGTATTGCTTTTTCCCTGGAAAAAGCAATTGAAATTGCCATGGATATTGGATACCCTGTTCTTGTAAGGCCCTCATACGTTCTCGGTGGAAGGGCAATGGAGATAGTCTATGATGACAATGGTTTAAAAGAATTTATGACAAAGGCAATTGAAATTTCTGAAGAAAAGCCTATCCTTATAGACAAATTTCTTGAAGATGCCATTGAAATTGACGTGGATGCCATATGTGATGGCAGGGAATGTGTAATTGGCGGACTTATGGAACATATTGAAGAGGCAGGAATACACTCGGGGGATAGCGCAATGGTGCTGCCACCATATAGTCTTACATCCGATATTATTAAAGAAGTAAAAACAATTACAGGAAAATTAGCTCTTGCTCTTGAAGTCAAAGGACTTATAAACATACAGTTTGCCGTAAAAAACAGGGACGTATACGTTCTTGAAGTAAACCCCAGGGCTTCAAGAACAATCCCTTTTGTGAGTAAATCCATTGGGGTTCCACTGGCAAAACTTGCAACAAAGATTATGCTTGGCAGGACCCTTAAGGAACTGACATTTACTTCAGAAATAATTCCCAAATATTTCTGTGTAAAAGAATCTGTATTCCCATTTAACCGTTTTCCTGGTGTTGATACAATTTTAGGTCCGGAAATGAGGTCAACGGGTGAGGCTATGGGAATAGATACTTCATTTGAAATGGCTTATGCAAAAAGTCAGCTTGCAGCAGGCCAGAAACTTCCATTTTCAGGAAAGATTTTTATAAGCGTCCAAAGTAAAGATAAGATTCACATTTATCCTATAGTAAAAGAATTTCAAAATCTCGGTTTTGAAATTCTTACAAGTTCAGGTACAGGAGAATTCCTCCGGAAAAAGGGTCTGGACGTAACAATTATTCCCAAGATATACGAGGGCAGGCCTAACGTTGTGGATTATATGAAAAACAATGAAATCTCTTTGATAATCAATACCCCTTCAGGAAAGAAACCAAGAAAAGACATAGTTTCTATCCGTGCTATTGCAGTTCAGCGGGGGGTTCCTCTTGTAACAACCATACCCGGAGCAAAAGCCACTCTGCTTGCCATAAAAAAACTTAAAGGGGAAAAGATTAATATAAAAAGTTTACAGGAATATTATAAATAATGATTGGAATAATAAACTATGGTGCAGGCAATGTGTTCAGTGTTTTAAAAAGCGTTGAAAAAACGGGTAAGAAAGCAAAAATTATGTCAAAACCTGAAAAAATCAGGGATATTACGCATATTATCCTTCCCGGTGTTGGAGCGTTTGATGATGGAATAAAGAGTATGAGGGAAACCGGTATGGATGAATTCCTGAAAGATGGTATAAAAAAAGGCAGATATATTCTTGGTATTTGTTTAGGACTGCAATTGTTCTTTGAAAGAAGCGAGGAAGGAAGTTTAAATGGTTTTAATTTTTTTAGTGGCGGTAATTTAAGGTTTTCAGGAAATTCAGGATTATCTATTCCGCATATGGGATGGAATACCGTACTTATGAAAAAACAGTCTAAAATTTTTAAAGATATTCCAGCCCGAAGTTTTTTTTATTTTGCCCATTCATATTACCCGGTTCCTGCAGACAGGGATATTATAATTGGTGTAACCGGTTATGGGGTTAAATTTGCCTCTGTGGTAGAGAAAAATAATATAATAGGTCTGCAGTTTCACCCGGAAAAAAGTTCTGTTCATGGACAGAAAATTATTGAAAATTTTGTAAATCTATAAAGAATAAGTTTGGATTGTCTTTACGAGCAATCCAGAACTTATTTCTTACTTTAGTTTGGTATAAAATATAATAATAAATATGGTTACAAAACGAATTATTCCTTGTCTTGATGTTATGAATGGAAAGGTGGTCAAAGGGGTACATTTTGAGAATTTAAGGGATGCAGGTGACCCTGTCATGCATGCAAAATTCTATAGCGATGAGGGGGCAGATGAAATTGTTTTCCTTGACATAAGCGCAACCATTGAAAAAAGAAAAACAATCGTTGACATTGTAAAAAAAACAGCAGAAGAGATTTCCATACCATTTACGGTTGGCGGCGGTATAAAATCAATAAAAGACATAAATACTCTTCTGGAATCAGGGGCAGACAAGATATCAATAAATACTAATGCCGTAAAGGACCCGTTACTTGTATATGAAAGCGCAAAAAAATTTGGAAGTCAGTGTATAGTAATTGCAATAGATGCAAAAAAGGACAAAACAGGCTGGCAGGTATATGTAGAATCAGGGAGAAAACCTGCAGGTATGGATGTTATTCAATGGGCTAAAAAAGTTGAATCCCTTGGAGCCGGGGAAATATTGTTAACAAGCATTGACGCAGATGGAACTCAAAAGGGGTATGATGTAGAATTAACGAAGAGAGTATCAGAAAACGTTAAAGTTCCTGTTATTGCTTCCGGCGGGGCAGGGAGTCTTGAACACATGTTAAGGGTTCTTGTTGAAGGCAGGGCATCAGCGGTTTTAATGGCTTCTCTTCTTCATTTCAAGGTATTTACAATATCACAGATAAAAAAGTATCTTCAGCAAAACGGCATTATCGTAAGAATTTAACTCTTCAGATGAAAATTCTTATACCTGACGATGGAAACAAGGGGAATCTGACACAATCACTGGGAATTGCTGAAAATATTTCAGATGACCTTGAAATATTCAGGGTTATGTTAAAGGGTCCCTCTTATTTTCTTCCAAAAAGAAAAGGTACGTATAAACTGATAGGCAAGGTAATAGGGCTTGTTCTTTTCTTAAATTTAATAAGTATTGCAGATTTTCTTCTCAGGGTATTTTCAAATATAAAGGAAATGGATAATAAGAAGTACGATATTATAATTTCCACCGGCTCATATCTTGCCCCGGTAAATGCTACGCTATCAATAACAAAAAAGATATTTTCTGTATGTGTTTTAACGCCTGAAGGGACCCCTTTAAGGTTTTTTAATTTTGTATTTGTTCCCAAACATGATGTTTTAAAACATCCCTGCCTGAAAAAGAATAAAAATATTATTACAACCATAGGTGCGCCAAACAGGATCAACCAGACACTGATTACGCAATGGGGTATAAGATTAAGCAGGGGATTTAATGTTCAGGGGGACCTTTATAAGATTGGTATTATTATTGGAGGAAATGACCAGAATTATTTTATTGATAAACAATTTATTGATAGAATTTTCACCTTGTTAATATATAATTTAAACAATAAAAAAGCAGGATTTTTCCTTACAACATCCAGGAGAACCCCATTGGATGTAGTCTATCTGCTGAAAGAAAAGACAGAAAACAATTCTTCTTTTATTTACTGTGAATTCCCTGGTTTAAGCAGGGAATCATTTTATTTTGGCATCCTTGGATTATCCGACATTCTTCTTGTTACCGAGGATAGTGTTAATATGATTTCTGAATCCTGTTCAACCGGGAAACCTGTCCTGATACTTGGTGTTCAAAGAAGAAAAAACAAAAAGATTTATTTTGATGAGACAATAAAAGAACTGGTTGAAAAAAACTATTGTATGTATCTTCCATATGAAGATATTCATTTGCTGCAGGATAAAATAAGTGAATGTAAAAATAGAAAATTCAACAGACTGAATGAGGCACAAACCTGCGCAGAGATTATCAGAAAAAAAATAAAATGAAAATTTTAAGAGTTCTTCCTTCAATGGATTTTGCAGGAATTGAAAGGGGCGTATACGATTTCTCTTTAGAGGCAGACAGAATGGGCCACCATGTTATAGTTGTTTCCGGATATGGCAGGTTTATTCCGCTTCTTAAGCAGAAAGGGATTGACTGGCATGACCTTTCTATGGATAACAAAAATATAAAAATATTCGCACATGCAAAAAAAGAACTAAGAAAAATCATAGATAAGGAAAAACCCGATATAATCCATTCTGAAAGCAGGTTTCCCTGCTGGATTATGTCAAGTGTAATAAAACAATTTCCCGGGATTGGATGGGTAACAAGCATACATAGTTTTTGCCATTTAAGATTTTGGACAAAATCGCTTGGTTTTGGACAGAGGATTATTGTGGTAAGTAATGCAATTAAAGAATATGCAATAAAATACCTGAAAGTTCCTGAAGAAAAGCTCAGACTTGTATATAATGGTGTTTCAAAAAATGATTTTTTTGACATTAAAAAAGAAATAAACGAAACCCCTGTGATAGGGATGATTGCAAGATTTTCAAAAACAAAAGGGCATTTTTATTACATGAAAGCAATGAAAAAACTATTGGAGGAAGGGGAGAAAGTAAAGGGTATACTGGTGGGAACAGGGAGTGAAAAATATAAAAAAAGAATCCATGCCTGTATAGTCCGGAATAAAATGGAAAATTCTATTGAAATCCTGTCAATGGATAGCAGGCAGGCTTTAAAAAAAATGGATGTTCTTTCAGTTCCGTCTTTTGAACCTGAAGGGTTTGGAAGGGTGGTGGTGGAAGCCCAGATGGCGGGTGTTCCTGTGGTTGCCTCAAACATAGGAGCGATACCTGAATTGATAGAGAATAAAAGGACAGGATTTCTTGTTGAACCCCGGGATTCATTACAGATGGTTGAGGCGATAAAATACATTCTTTTACATCCCCGGGAAACAGGAAAGATAACAGAAAATGCCCAAAAAATCAGTCTTGAAAAATTTACAGTTGAAAAGATGACTGAAGAAACCTTAAAAGTATACCAGGAATTAATATAACTTTTTAGTAAATACTCAAGTGGAACAGTGTTTGAAATAAGTTTGGATTGTCTTTGAGGATTTGTTTGAAAGAACGTTTTTACAAAGATGAGAAGAGCAATCCAGAACTTATTTTCTACTTCAGGTAAATAAATTATACCTGTCCGCCAATCTTTTAGGCGGAAACACTGTCTTAGTGAATATTTACACTTTTTTATTATGCAAAAAAGACAAAAAATTTTAGTGATAAAAACTGGTGCCCTGGGTGATATGGTTCTTGCCTCTGTTTCATTTATCGCCATAAGGGAGAATTATAAAAACAGCGGAGTTTATCTACTTACGGATGAAAAATTCAAAGATGTAGTTGGAGCCTGTCCGGTATTTGAAAAGGTTTATTTTCTCAAGGGGCATATTTTAAAAGACGTAAAGACCCTGCTTAATATCCGCAGGGAAAAACCCTGTATTACTTTTGACATACAGGGAAATTTTATCTCCAATTTTTTCTCTTTTGTTTCCGGCGGGAAAGAAAGGATTGGATTTTATAGTAACCTTCCCGGCAAAATATTTCTTACGAAAAGCGTAAAAAGAAAAAATATTCTTAACCCTGTAGATGGACAATTCCCTCTTTTAAAAAAAGCAGGCATAAAAAATTTTTCCAGTAACATGAAGGTCTGGATTTCAGAAAAAAAGAGAGAGGATTTTAGATCTTTTATAAAAACACAATCTTTTGACACAAACAAAAAATGGATTGTCATACATCCTGTTTCATCTGAGGGGTGGTTCACAAAAAGATGGCCAAAAGATTATTTTGCGGAACTTTCTGACATTCTTATAAAAAAAGGCTACCAGATTATTTTTATTGGTTCAAAGGATGGGTGTAATTATATAGAAGAAATTATAAAAAAAATGAAAACAGAGCCTGTTAACCTTTGTGGAAAAACAGATTTTGCCCGGCTGGTTCTTTTACTGGAAAAATCTGAAATTCTTATCACGACTGATTCTGGCCCGATGCATATAGGTGCGGCTTCAGGAACAAAGGTTCTCGGTATTTTTGGACCAACTGACCCCGGGAAACATTGCCCGCCCGGCGTAGAATATATATACAAAAAATCATGGTGCGGGCCATGCTATAAAAAGGTTTGTGATGATTTAAGATGTATGAAGGAGATTACAGTTGACCAGGTATTAAATAAAGTTCTTTTATTGCTTGAAAAACCTCCTCGGGCGTAATGTCAATCAGACATTTTTTATTTAAATGGCAGGACTTCATTGAACAGGGTGAGCAGGGCAGTTTTTTATAAAATAGAATATTTTTATTCCCCAGGGGTGCAAACTTAACCGGAGACGTGGGTCCAAATATAGCTACTACAGAAATACCGGCAAATGAGGACAGGTGTGCCCCGCCGCAGTCATTGGATACAGAAAACCTGCAATACTTTAAAAGTCCTGCAGTATAGAGCGGGTCAGAAAAAAATAATGGTTCTTTAAACCCGGGAACAGGAAAAAGGCTGTTTCCTGTTTTTTTAAGCAGGTCTATTTCATTATAATTACCAAATAGCAGAATTTTATAATTTTCTTTTATTAGCATTTCCCCTAATTTTTTGAAATTTTCATATGGCCAACGTTTAAATGCGATACCGGCCCCGGGAAAAAAAGCAACGAGATTTTCCTTCGTAAGATTGTTTTCTTTTATGTAATCACGGGCAGGTTTTAAAAACCTGTCAGGTATGTCAAGACAGGGGCTTATGTCTATATTTTTAATTCCAATTGCTCTTGAAAGAAGGAGTGTCTGGTATGTATCATGAACCCTTTTCCTGTTTTTTTCCTTAAACTTCCAGTCAGAAAAAACCCGTTTGCTTCCATAACCAGCGTGATACCGGGCCCTTACAAATCTAAAAAACAATGAAAAAATAAAATATCTCTGTGTATCAATTGAAAGGTCTATATTCTCAAAAATCCCTTTTATCCATAGTCGGGCCCAGTATTTAATACTCTTTCCCGGTTTTTTATATTCCGGCAGATAGAATAGACGGGTTTTGGGTATAAGGTTAAAAATATTTTTAAGAGCATCCGGGATATCCCCGATATATACTATTTCCTTTATATTTGGCAGATTATTCAGGAGTGTTTTAAAGAAAGGGATGCTTAATATCAAGTCTCCAAGCCCGGGCCTGCCCACAAAAACAAATATTCTTCTTGTTTTTTCCTTTGGAAGAGCCGGCCCTTTTATACTTTTAAAAACTTCATCCTGATAATCCTGTGAAACAAAATAATCCATAATTTTTCTTTATTTTTTATGTCTTTTATCATATCATTAAAATATCCCTATGGAAAAAATAGAAGAAAAAGTATCTATAATTATACCAAATTATAATGGCAGGCATCTTCTTGAAAAAAACCTTCCTTTATTGCTAAAAGCGATTAAAAGACATAATCAACAAGATGAGATTATTGTTATTGATAATGGAAGCACAGATGGAAGCGTTGAATTTTTAAGAAACCTGTTCCCTGTAATAAAAACAATCCAATTAAACAGAAACCTCGGATTTGGCGAGGCATGCAATACCGGGATACGGCAGAGTCAGAATAAAATCTTCATTCTTCTTAATAATGACGTGGAGGTTACAGAAAATTTTATTCTGCCACTGTTAAGACATTTTTCAGACAGGAGGATTTTTTCCGTAAGCGCCTTATCCCTTGGCTCTGACAATAAAATCAAAAAATCACCTGGAAAACCTGTAGACATTCCTTATGCAAGCGGAGGATATTCTGCCTATGACAGGGAAAAATTTTTATCTCTTGGCGGTTTTCATCCTATTTATTCCCCGTTCTATTTTGAAGACAGGGATATTGGCTATAAGGCATTAAAAACAGGTTGGAAAAACCTGCTTGAACCTGAAAGTATTGTTTTTCACAAAGGAGAACAGACCTCAGGGAAAATAAACAAAAAATATGTAGAATACATCAAATTCAGGAACAGACTTGTTTTTTATATCAGCTGTTATGAAAACCTTCTTTTGACGTTTATCGCTGTTTTAAAGGCTGTTATAAATACTTTTTTTTCTTTCAGGTGGTATTCCTTTTCTGCATTCTGCTGGCTCTATAAAAACCGCGCCAGAATTTTTGAAAAAAAACATCAAAAATAAAAATGTTCTCCAGTCAAAAACAAATTCCCGGATTGATAAATCAAAAAATTGACACAGGTGATAAATATGGTGTATTATTATAATCATTATCATTTTACTAATATTGTATAACGAGGACAAATGTTTATCTGGATAATATCCGTAAGTTTTGTGGGTTTATTGACAGCAGCCCTTATTGCAGGATATGTGTCAAGACAGGCAAAAGGGACACCTGAAATGAGGGAAATATCCGTGGCAATAAAAGAAGGTGCCATAGCTTTCCTGAAAAGGCAGTATGGAACAATTGCAAAATTAACGTTTATTTTTGCTGTTGTTATACTTCTTATATATGCTGTTACCGGGGAACTTTCTTTTGGATTGCATACTGCCCTTGCTTTTATACTTGGAGCGCTGTGTTCTTCTGTAGCAGGTTTTATTGGTATGTATATCTCTGTGAGGTCTGGTGATAGAACTGCTATGGCAATCACCAGGAGTACAAATAGAGCCCTTAAAATTTGTTTACGTGGTGGCGCGGTATCAGCAATCCTTGTTGTTTCTCTTTCTCTTCTTGGTATTGCAGGTATATTTTCTCTTTTTGGAGGATTTACAAATCCGCAGATAACTCCTTTGATGATAGTAGGTTTTGGATTTGGGGCATCTTTTGTTGCTCTTTTTGCACAATTGGGGGGAGGAATATATACAAAGGCAGCTGACGTAGGTGCAGACCTTGTAGGCAAGATTGAAGCGGGTATTCCTGAAGATGACCCCCGGAACCCGGCAGTAATTGCTGACCTTGTGGGAGATAATGTGGGTGACTGTGCAGGCCGTGGTGCAGACCTTTTTGAGTCAACAGTTGCAGAAAATATAGGTGCTATGATTCTTGGTATTCCGCTGTACCAGGTTTTTGGTTTGAATAGTATACTTTTTCCCCTGGTAACCTGTTCTTTTGGTCTTCTTGCTTCAATTGCAGGAATTATGTCTGTAAGGATTGATGAAGATGAAGACCCGATGCATGGACTTAACAGAGGATATCTTTGTACAACAATTCTTTCTACAATTGGTTTTGCTATAGCAACATACCTGTTTTTTACACATTACTGGTTTGATTTTTTTCTTGCAGGTCTTATAGGCATATTAACAAGCCAGGCTTTTGTTCATATTACCCAGTATTATACAGAAGATAAATACAGGCCGGTAAAAGACATTGTCAGGGGCTCTGAAGTAGGTGTGGGAACAAATATAATTACAGGTTTTTCCATAGGACTGGAAAGTACGGGACTGTCTGTATTTGTAATATTAATTGCTTTATTTCTTTCTTATTATCTTGGAAAAGCTACAGGACTTCAAAATGGCGGACTTTATGGTACGGCAGTAGCAACCATGGGAATGCTTTCACCATGTGCATTTATTCTTGCAATGGATACGTTTGGACCCATTGCTGATAATGCGGGTGGAATTGTGGCGATGTCTCATTCTCCAAAAGAAATAAGAAAAAAAATAGACCGGTTTGATGCAGTTGGGAATACCACAAAGGCTTTAACCAAAGGATATGCAGTTGGTTCAGCTGCTCTTGCTGCATTTTTACTTTTTTCAGCATATATGGAATCAGCTCATTTAAAAGTCATTAATCTTGGCAAACCAATAGTTTTTGTAGGCGGTTTTTTAGGTGCCGGCCTTGTTTTTGTATTTGCTTCACTTGCTATCAGGGCAGTGGGCCGTGCAGCCTATTATATCATTAATGATGCAAAAAAACAGTTCAGGGAAAATCCTGGAATTATGAAAGGAACAGAAAAACCAGACTATGCAGAAACTGTAGATATATGTACCCGTGGGGCTTTAAAAGAAATGATTCTTCCCGGCTTAATAGCGATAATTGTTCCTATAGCAGTGGGTTTTTTCCTTGGAACAGAATCTGTGGGGGCTACTTTAATGGTGGGAACAATTGCTGGTGTTATGCTCGCCCTGTCGTTGAACAATGGAGGCGGTTCCTGGGATAATGCAAAGAAATATATTGAAAAAGTGGAGTTTGGAGATAAGAGTTCCAATGCGCATAAAGCAGCAGTTGTTGGAGACACAGTGGGGGACCCGTTTAAGGATACGGCAGGTCCTTCTTTGCATATTCTTATAAAATTATTGGCAACTCTTACGCTTGTGTTTTCCAACCTGTTTATAATAATACATCATTAAAACAAATTTATAAAAAGATGCAGCCCGGAAATAAAAAAGTAGAAAAATTATCAGGAAACGGGAAAAGAATATTTATTGACATTCAACGGTGTATGGGGTGTAAAGCCTGTGAAATGGCCTGTATAAAAAAACACTCCGGTTCAAATGGCACTGACATAGGAAAAAGAAATGGTGACATAGAGGGGATTTCAAGGATTAAGATAACAAAATATAAAACCTATGCGTTGCCTTTACAGTGCAGACAATGTCCTGAACCATACTGTTATTTTGCCTGTATTGCAGGTGCAATAAAAATAGAAGATGGCAATATGATTTTTGATGAAGATAAATGCACACATTGTTATTCCTGTGTTATGAGCTGTCCTTATGGTGTTATGCATCTCGGTGAGGACGTCTCCATGCCTGCCGTAAGATGTGACCTGTGCCCTGATGAAAAAATACCGCCTTGTGTTGTAAGCTGTCCTACAAGAACATTATTTTTTGGCAACCAACAGGAATTCAAAAAATTACTTAAGGGAAGAAAAGAGAAATGCACTACTTGATAATAGGCGGTTGTGCTGCAGGTTTAAATGGAATAGAAGGTATAAGAAAAGTAGATAAAGAAGGGGATATTACCCTTATAAGTGAAGAAAAATATCCCCCATATGCCAGATGTTTAATTACTAATTATCTTATTGGAACCCATACAGAAGAAGATTTACTTCTGAGGAATAAATCTTATTATGAAGAGATGGGGGTGAATCTGATTCTCGGGAAAAAAGCAGGAAATTTAGATACAAAAAATAAAAAGGTTGTTTTATCTGACGGGAAAGAGATTTTTTTTGACAAATTACTTATTGCAACTGGTTCTCTTCCTCAAAAACTTGAATGTTCGGGTGAAGAGAAACAAGGTGTTTTTGAATTTAGAAATATTCAGGATGTGGACAATATAAAAAAAACGATTGAAAAATGTGAAAAAGCATTTGTTTTTGGTGGAGGTTTAATTGGGATTAAAGCAGCCTATGGATTAAAAAAAATAGGAGTGGATGTTGAACTGATAGTAAAATCCTCCCGGCTTTTTTCCAGATTTTTAAATAAATCCGCAGCTGATATTATTTCAGACTGTATACAAAAGAACGGGATTAAAATTACAACAGGACTTGCGCCTGTTGAGGTTTACGGGAACAAAGAAATGACGGGTGTAAAATTTGATAATGGTGAAGAAAAAAAAGCGCAACTTGGAATTATAGGAAAAGGTGTCAGGGCAAATATTTCCTCTTTGAATAATACCGGATTAAATTTACATTGGGGTGTAGTTGCTGATGAATATCTGAAAACAAATATTGATGGCATTTATGCTGCAGGAGATGTTGCTGAAACAAAGGATTTAATTACAGGGGAATATTATATTAACCCTTTATGGATGAATGCCCAGGAACAGGGGTATGTTGCTGGTATGAATATGGCAGGTGAAATGAAATTATATCCAGGGTCAATTGCGGGTAACTCAGCGGAATTTTTTGGTTTACCTGTTATTTCTTTAGGAGAAGTTAAAAAAAAAGAGGATGTGGAGATTATAGAATTCAATGAAGAGGAAAAATCTATTTACAAAAGATTTATTCTAAAATACAATAGACTGATAGGAGCGGTGCTTCTCGGAGAAGTTGAAGACGCAGGTGTTTACCTTGCCTTAATCAGAGCCAAAGTGAACTTACAGGACTATAAAGATTCCCTGGGGAAAAGCTGGTTTAATTATGGGAAAATAAAAGAGTTTATTGAAACATCTGATGGGTTCAGGGAAAGCATTTCTCCAGAAGGTGAAAAAATATTTTTTAGATAGAAACAAAATGGTTTCATTATGAAAAAAGAGGAACTTATGAGTAAAAGATTATTAAAATTTTTGGTCTTCTATGGAGCAATTCTGTATTTATTTTTTATTAATTCCATTGTTTGGGCTTCTACTGGAAAAGTACAGGTTGCAAATGCTGGAAATAACAGTATAACAAAGCTTAGTTCAACTGGAAAGTCTATTGGAACATATCCTGTGGGAAAAGGACCTATTGGTATAGCAATAGATTCTACTGGAAATGTATGGATTACAAACCTTGGAAGTAATAATGTAACAAAGCTTAGTTCAACTGGAAAGTCTATTGGAACATATCCTGTGGGAAAAGGACCTTGGGGTATAGCGATAGATTCTGCTGGAAATGTGTGGATTGCAAATCCTGTAAGTAATAATGTAACCAAACTAAATTCCAGTGGAAAAACTATAGGAACATATCCTGTGGGAAAAGGACCTGATGGTATAGCGATAGACCATCATGGAAATGTATGGGTTGCCAATTGGCGCAGTAATAATGTAACAAAACTAAGTTTTAGTGGAAAAACTATCGGGACATACCCTGTGGGAAGCGGTCCAATTGGTATAGCAGTAGACCCTCATGGAAATGTATGGGTTGTAAATGAGGGAAGTAATAATGTAACAAAACTAAGTTTTAGTGGAAAAACTATCGGGATTTATCATGTGGGAAGCGGTCCAATTGGTATAGCGATAAACCCTCATGGAAATGTATGGGTTACAAATGAGGGGAGTGATAATGTAACAAAACTAAGTTTTAGTGGAAAAACTATTGGGATTTATCCTGTGGGAAGTTTTCCCGGGGGTATAGCGATAGATTCTACCGGGAATGTATGGGTTGCAAATTATGGGAGTAAAGGTGTAACAAAGCTTGGCCCCGGTGGAAAAACTATTGGAACATACGATGTGGTAAGTAACCCTGTTGGTATAGCAATAGATTCTGCTGGGAATGTATGGGTTGCAAATCTTGGATTTAATCGTAATAATTTACCAAAATGTAAGTAGTAACCGGCTGGCTGAAATAATTTTGACAAAAATAAAAATGGTTATAAAATATATATTAGTAGATTTATCAACTTTATAAATTTTTATTTTTTTGAATATAACAGGAGGATTAAATGAAAAAATTTGTTGAAAAGAAAAATATGCAAAAGCAGGAAAATCAAAAGCATGAATGGAAAAAGCCTGAATTAGAAGATGTTTCAGAAAAAATAATGGCGCAGCCATATATCAGATTTACATAAGAGGTAAATACCCGGTCCTAACGAACTGAAGGCACAAAGGCTCAGAGTTTAAAGATATTTCAATTTTTCCTTTGTGCCTTAGTGTCTGTAATATAAACTTAATGGATAAATTATGAAACTAAAAAAATTTGTAAAAACCAGAGATGAAAAATTCGGTGAGGTGATTTTTGATACATTAAAAGAAAAAGTATTTGTAACCAATGAAACAGGTAAAGACATTGTGGATTTACTTCAACAGGGTTATTCTTCTGAAAATATTGTCCGGTCTTTAAGTGATTTATATAATAAAGAACCTGCAGAGATACAGAATGACATCCTGTCATTTATTGATAGCCTTAAAAACAATTCTCTGATAGAAGTCTGAGATAATCACATAAGAAATAATAAAAAAACAAGGAAAACAATGGATAAAAACAATATAATAAATATTAATGATTTGGAGGCACCATTATTTATTGCATGGCAGATAAATGCAGAATGTAATCTTGGATGCCTGCACTGCTGTGAAGAGGCAGGACATAGTATGCCTGATAAGTTATCAAGGGATGAAACTTTTAAAGTTTTAGAGCAGATTGTTGCTCTAAAGATTCCATACGTAGCTTTTTCCGGTGGCGAACCATTACTTCATCCTTATATTTTTGAAATGTGTGAATTCTTAAGAAAAAATTCAATAGACCTTAAAATAGAAACTAATGGTGAGTATATTGATGAGAAAAAAGCAGAACGATTTGCTTCGCTTAATCTTCGTTCTGTCCAGATAAGTTTAGACGGTGCTACGTCGGTTGCCCATGAGAAGTTAAGATTGGGTGGAAACTGGAATAAGGCAACGAATGCCTGTAAATTATTGAAGTCCAAAGGTGTCAATACTGAGATTGTGTTTGTACCGACTAAATTTAACATCCATGAAATAGGTCAGATAATAGATTTTGCCTATTCACTTGGCGTATATGGAATATATACGGGGAAAATAATGAGGATTGGCCGTGCAGCCCAAAATTGGGACATACTTTGCCCGTCAGATGAAGAGTATAAAGAGTTTTTTACCACTTTAAATGAAAAACTTAAACAATATGATGGGAAAATGAAGGTTTATTTCTATCCCTATGATGTTTTAGAGGAACTGAAATATCGTCGTATGTCTCCTGCTGCCAGTCTTCTTGTAATACCAAATGGAAAAGTAAAACTAATCGGACCACTGCCATTTGTTTGCGGAAATTTGAAAAAACAGACATTAAAGCAGGTGTGGGAAAATTACAAAATAAGCTGGCAGAAACCCCAGGTCCAGGAATTTATAGACAGACTTATCAAAGAGCCGAAACTTTTGGCAGAATCAAATAAATGGGTAGAATTGTTTCATTAATAAGATACCGTTTTTTCCTGTGGGCGGGATTACTTCCATATCTTTTAGGCCAATCATTAGCTTTCCATACAAAAGGACTGATAATTAAAAATTACTTCTGGCTGGGCCTGCTGGGCATTTTTTTTACGCTTGTTGGTGTAGAGTTGTTTAATGAATATTTTGATTCTCAATCCGGAGGAGACCGTGTATTTTCTCTTGAAAAGAAAGAGATTCCGCGTTATTTTTTTCGGCTTGGTGTTTTTGTTTTTATGCTTGCCTCTTTTATCGGCATTTACCTGTCTTTTCAGGTTGGCTGGCCTGTTATTCTTTTTATTTTATTTGGATTTTTAGGGGCTTATTTTTATGTGGGTCCACCTATACGGTGGGCATATCGGGGATTAGGTGAGACAGTAATCGCATTATCTTATGGCCCTTTTATGGTATATGGCAGTTATTATATCCAGACAAAGTCTATTAACATAGAGCCATTATTGCCATCATTGATTTGCGGACTATTTGTTTTTTGTTTGGCTCTTCTCAATGAGATTCCGGATTACTACCAGGATAAGCTGATAGGAAAAAGAAATTTAGTGGTAAAAATGGGGAAACAAAAAATAACCGGAATTATAAATATATGTTTTATTTCTATTTTTTTATTTCTTGGATTGGGGCTGGTATTAAAAAAAATACCGTTGTTTGCCGTTATCCTGTTTTCAATAATTCCATGGCTCTGGAAAAATTTATTCCCCCTGAATAAAAATTATGAAAATAAAAATTATTTTCTTCCGGTGATAAACATGTCTGTTGCTGTTTATCTGATCACTTTATTTATTTTAAGTTTCAGCTATATAAAATAGTATTTTCAACATGGCCACAAAATAAATTTGACAAAAAATTTTTATATGTTAAATTATTATCATTATCAGAATAATAATAATGATGATAATAACAGTAATAATATAAATTAAACAAAAAGCAGGTTATGTAAATTTTTTTGATTCTATTTGTGAAAAAAAGAACAAAGTCTGAATAATTTTCTATTATTTTTTTCACATTGTTTGTGAAAAAAAGAACAAGGAGGTGAAAAAAATGCTGTATAAGAAATTAATTTTAGTATGTATGGCGGCTGGGTTAATGCTGACAGTCGTTTCTGCCAGGGCGGCTCAGGATCCAGGTAACGGTAAACAGGTTGCAAAACTGCAAAAAAAGATTGAGCAACTGCAATCAGTGCTTAATACATTACAAAAACAGGTAACCCAATTGGAGAAAAATCAAACCACCCAGTCAAGACGGACAGCAAGAGCATTGAGACGTATTAAATATCTACGAAAAAGATCCGTCAAACAAGAAAAACAACAACAAGAAGAAGCGAGCAAAGCGTTAACCATTCATGGCCACCTGAAGCTGTATCTTTTTGACCAGTCATGGGGAACGGAAGATGGGGCGAACCAGTCCAATAATCCAAGTGCGGGAGTTAGTATGCTATGGCTTTTTATGCATAAGCAGATTACACCAAATCTTAGTATAGAAGTAGACCCCTGGATAAAGGCTGTTACATTAGCTACACCGAATGTAACGCCAGGAATAACCCGGTCAATGAGCGGATACAAATTCACTTTATGGAAAGCGTATGTGGATGCATCATTACCGCATGAATGGGACCTGAAAGCAGGTGCATTAACACCAGAGTTTTCTGAGGAGTACGCGAGAGGAATTTTCTGGACACAGCTTTATCATCTTCCGCCAGGAATGTGCCGGGTTCTACCATTACATGCTGCTGGAGTGGAACTTGATAAACACTATTATGTAGGAAACTGGGGTATACCTGTATATTTTTATCTGTTAAGTAATTTTATCAACAGCAGCGATGTTGGAACTGACCAGTCAAAGGCAGTCATGGTCCATGTTGCTCCAAATATTTTTCTGTCCGGTAATAGCCAGGTGAAATTTGAGGGTTCTTATCTTGCAGGTAAGTGGGATAATACCAGCAGCCATAATTTTTCAAGGGATGAACTTGGGCTTGTTTTGAATTATGCCAAATGGACTTTGAAAGGTGAAGAGATAGGAGGCAAATGGGATAGTGTACCTGGTGCAGTATCCGGTACGATAGACGCTAAAACGGATGCCTATTATATTGAAAGTCTTTACAGGTTTAATCCAAAATGGCAGAGTCTTGTACAATATTCCTATGCAAAGGATTTACCGGGCGGATTTTCTGCTGTTGATGGTATTGAGGGTAATCCTGGTTTTGATGGATATTATAGTACCTATAAGACTGTAACTTACGGCGTTGACTATTTTATTACGCCAACATCGGTTATTATGGGTGAATTATCCGTGGGAAAATCAACCAATCCGGAGATAGGCGGTCTTGACTATAGCAGGCTTACCGTTGGATGGCGAACAGATTTTTAGTATAGTCATGGAAAATTGAAAGGTTGTATATAATTCCCCCCATCTATTCTTAGAATAGATGGGGGGAAAAACTGAAATTTGACAAAAAATTTTCATATGATAAATTATTTTTATTATCATAACAATACCGTAAATACTCAGTGAACGACGTCTGAAGTAAGTTTGGATTGTCTTTAAATCTTTATTATGCACAGAACAGGCACTACCTGTGCATACTCTCCGCCTTCTTTGGAGAGCGACTGCCTGTTTGCTAAAAACAGGCGTCGTGGTGAATTTATAAAGCAGGAAAGAGCAATCCATAACTTATATCTGAATATATATTTGTGAAAAAAGCAACAAATATATTTAATTTATGCTTATGAAAAATAAAGTTTTTGCTGGAATACTAATTTTTATGTTGATGTGTTCAATAAACGTTGTATGGGGTGAGAATAACACAAATCATCAATCTATAGTGCATGAACAAAATGGTAGTGTAGAACACCTGTATAAAGAAATGCGCTATATGATGTATACATATATAATTATATCTGCATATGGTCCGAATAAAAAGATTACGGACCATGCTATTAATTTAGCAATGGACAGGATGGAAGAGATAGGAAATGAAATGAACCCGGAAAATCCCAAAAGTCCTGTTTATAAATTTAATCACTATGGAACACCAATTACTAATCCGGATATTCTTCATGTAGTAAAAGAAGCAATAAAGATTAGCAAAGAATCAGGAGGAGCATTTGATATTACAATACACCCTCTGGTTGCACTCTGGGGTTTTGATACAGAACATCCACATGTCCCTTCTGAAAAAAACATAAGAAAAGCCCTTAAATATGTTGGCTGGTGGCATTTAAGGATTCATAATGGGGCACTGATTAAGGATAAAAAGAGTATTGAAATAGATTTGGGGGCTCTTACAAAAGGTTATGCTGTTGGCCAGGCTGTAAAAGTATTAAAAGCAAATGGAATAAAATCTGCTTTGATTAATGGTGGCGGGGATATATATGCATTAGGAAAAGACAATAAAAAAATGTGGGTTGTTGGAATTAAATCACCACGGGGTAAAGGTCTTTTGGGATATATGAAAATAGAAGACCTGTATGTTGCTTCTTCGGGTGATTATGAACATTATTTTTTTTATAATGGCAAAAGGTATAGTCATATCTTTAATCCTAAAACAGGCTGGCCTGCCCATGGCGTTATAGGGACAACAGCTATCGGACCAGGAGCAGCATTAACTGATGCATGGGGGACTACTCTTTTTGTTATGGGGCCCCAAAATGGTTTGAAAGCATTAAAGAAAGAGCCAGAGATACAGGCTATCATTATAACGGAATCCGGGAAATTATGGACCAGCCCGGGTCTAAAAAAAGATTTGGAAACACGCGGAAAAAAATCAGGAACCACAAACTAAGAAAGTCCAAATAAAAAGGAGGAACAAAAAAATGTGTAGAATGAGTAAAAAGCTATTATTATTGGCAGCAGCAGGAGCGGGTGTTTTATTTTTAACAAGTCAGGCAAACGCTTACCAGACACTCGCTACACAAGACCAGGCATTGCAAATGGTGCTGGGAACCGGAGTGCAAATAACACCTATAGTGAAAAAATTAGTTAGTCATGAAGAAAAACGTGAGGTTGAAAGAAAATTAGGAGATAGATTAGTATACAAATCTCCTGTAGGAGAAAATTGGGGGGTAGAACCTACAACTACCTTTACATTTTATAAAGGAACCAGGGATGGAAAAGAAGTAGGTGTGGCTCTTATAGACGTTGAACCGGGAAGATGGGGACAGAACACATTTATGATAGGTCTAAATCCTGATGGGTCAGTGAAAAGAGTTGTGGTTATGAAATATAGGGAACAATGGGGCAGACCCATTGCAAACAAGGTCTGGCTGAAACAGTTTATCGGGAAAAACATTAAAAGTCCAATTGAAGTTGGAAAGGATATTGATTCGGTAAGCGGCGCTACTATTTCATCATCTTCCGCTGCATTTGCTGTTAAAAAAGCAGTTGCTTTATATTGGGCTTTATTTCTTAAATAAAATTTAATATAATATCTATGGTTGGAATCCGGCCCGGATATTTAGACGAATGAAGATGAATTGCTGATAGGAGGTAGTTACAATGTTTGATTTAGGTATGCCCGAAATTCTGTTTATACTGCTTATTATTCTTATTCTTTTTGGTGCAAACCGTTTACCTGAAGTAGGCCGTTCTCTTGGAAAGGCATTGGGTGAATTTAAAAAAGGTATGAAAGAATCCCAAAAGGAATTTACACAGGATAATGATGAAGATGAATCTTCAGAAAAAGATAAAGAAAATAAAAAAAGTAAATAGTTTCTATACCTGAATGAAATTCTGACATAGAGATTTATTTATGCCATACTCAAAGTAAGAGATAAGTTCTGGATTTCTCTTTACTGCTTTATAATTCACCACGACGCCTGTTTTTACCATACAGGTAGTTGTCTTTCCAAAGAAGGCGGAGAGTATGCACAGGTAGTGCTTGTAATGTCAGAATTTCAGATACCTGAGTAAAAATGTATAAGGAAATGTCTTTGTGGGAGCACATTGTCGAATTGAGATACAGGCTTATAGTATGCCTGATATTTGTTGGTATAGGGATTGTTGTATCTTTCCCTTTCAGTAAGGACGTTTTTGGATTCCTGGAATTGCCATGCAAGGGAATTATACATAACTTTGTATTTTTCAGCCCGCAGGATGCTTTTCTTGTTTATCTTCGGATATCCATTCTTACGGGTCTGGTAATTTCTCTTCCTGTAATTATGTTTCAGGTATGGGAATTTATTGCTCCTGCCATGGAAAGAAAAACCCAAAAATACATTGTAATCTTTGTCCTTTTTGCAACACTGTTATTTTTAGCAGGAATGGCATTTATCTTTTTGCTGGTTCTGCCTGCAGGACTTAAATTTTTATTGCTATTGGGAGGGACTCAGCTAACACCCATGATTTCCGCTGCAAGTTATATTTCTTTTGTTGTAGGCACACTTATAGCCGGGGGGATAATATTCCAGATGCCTGTCCTGAGTTTCTTTTTGACAAAGTTCGGCATGTTAAACTGGAAATTTTTGACAGGCAAAATCAGATATGCTATTGTTGGTATTTTTATTGTGGCTGCCATATTAGCGCCATCACCTGATATGTTCAGTATGTTTATGATGGCAATACCTATGTTTTTTTTATATGGTGTAAGTCTGCTTGTTTCTTTTATTGCAAATCCAAAGAGTGGGAATACAAATGTTGAAATTTTACAAAATACTTAAACGTCCATGATTTATATCTATTTACCATTATTCATTTTGGCGGCGCTCGTAGGTTTTTTTATTCTTACGTCGGTGGTTTTATCAAATTTTATCGGGCCTAAAAACCCGGGTGCGGCGAAATCTGTTCCCTACGAGTGTGGAATAATACCTGAAGACGTTGCAAGGAAAAGATTCCCCATAAAGTTTTATCCTGTTGCTATGCTGTTTGTCGTATTTGACGTGGAATTGGTATTTGTTTATCCCTGGGCAGTGGTGTTTAAAAAGCTCGGGGTTCCAGGTTACGTGGAAATGGTTATTTTTATTTTGGTTCTTCTTGCAGGGTATCTATACGTTCTGAAACGTGGAGGATTTGAGTGGGAGAAAAAGAGTTTTTAATAAGCAATCGTATCATTCTGACCAGTCTGACAAAGATTACCAACTGGGCGCGTAGGTCCTCTATTTGGCCTATGACATTCGGATTGGCATGCTGCGCCATAGAAATGATGGCAACCTCAGCTTCCCATCATGACATAGCCCGGTTTGGGTCAGAAGTGTTCAGGGGCTCACCGCGACAGTCAGACCTGATGATAGTGGCGGGCAGGGTTTCCCGCAAAATGGCACCTGTTCTACGGCAGTTATACGATCAGATGGCGGAACCAAAATGGGTTATTGCAATGGGTGCCTGTGCCTCATGTGGCGGTGTTTTTAAAAATTATGCTGTGGTTCAGGGTGTTGATGAAATAGTACCTGTTGACGTTTATGTTCCTGGATGTCCTCCAAGACCGGAGCTTCTGCTTCAGGGGGTTATGAAACTGCAACAAAAGATTGACAGGGAAAAACTAAGAATATGAATAATCTGACAGAAAAACTCAAAGAAAAATGTTCTGACGCAGTTCTTGAAGTAAAAACATGCAGAAATGAGACGACAGTGCTGGTAAACCCCGGGGACATAGTAAATGTGTGCCGGTTCCTGCATGACGATGAAGATCTTGCATATGATTATATCTCTGGCATATCCGGTGTTGATTATTTAGGAAAAGAACCGAGATTTGCAGTGGTATATCACGTTTATTCAATGAAAAATAAAAACAGGCTTACGCTTAAGGTGCTCGTTCCGGAAAACCATTCTGTTCCATCCGTATCATCTGTATGGAGGGGTGCAAACTGGTTTGAAAGAGAGGTTTTTGACATGTATGGAATAAAATTTTCAGGGCATCCTGCTATGAAGCGTATTTTGATGCCGGATGATTGGACAGGATACCCTTTGCGTAAAGATTATCCTTTGAAGGGTTTTATACCTGCCAAATGGACCAAACAGGACAGACCATGGTAAATACAGAGACTGAAAGAGATACAATGATATTGAATGTGGGACCCCAACATCCCAGTACGCACGGGGTTTTGCGGGTTGTTCTGGAGCTGGATGGTGAAATTGTTGTAAATTCAAATACGGTGATTGGCTATCTTCATACAGGAATGGAAAAGACCATTGAGTCTGAAAGATACGTCCAGGCAATCACCATAGTGGACAGGATGGATTACCTGTCCTGTTTTTTTAATGAAATTGGATATATTCTTGCCGTTGAAAAGCTTCTTGGCATTGAGGTGCCTGAGCGCGTAAAGTTTATGAGGATTATACTTTGCGAGCTTCAGAGAATTGCAAGCCATCTTGTATGGCTGGGAACCCATGCGCTTGAATTAGGAGCCATGAGTGTAATGCTTTATACTTTCAGGGAAAGAGAACTTATACTTGAACTTTTTGAAATGTGTTCAGGATACAGGATGAATTCAGGTTATATGAGAGTGGGCGGATTTTACCTGGATTTCCCTGATGGATTTATAGACCGATTAAAAAATTTTATTAACGTATTCCCATCAAAGATAAATGAATATGAAACCCTTTTGACGAAAAATATAATCTGGAAGGAAAGAACCGTGGGATTAGGGGTTCTTTCTGCAGAGGATGCAATCAATTTCGGGGTAAGCGGACCTCTTCTCAGGGCAAGTGGTGTTAAGTGGGATATCCGGACTGCGCATCCTTACTCAGGGTATGAGCTTTTTGAATTTGACGTTCCGGTGGGAACTCATGGCGACGTGTACGACAGGTATTTGGTGAGAATGGAGGAAATGCGCCAGAGTTTAAGAATTATTTCACAGGCAGTCAAAAATCTTCCATCAGGTCCTGTTAACGTTGTTGACAGACCGGACATTATTCTTCCACCGAAAAGAAATGCGGAACTTGGGATGGAGGAGATGATACACCATTTTAAGATAGTCAGTGCCGGGTTTCCTGTCCCTGAAGGAGAAACGTACGTTGCTGTGGAATCCGCAAGGGGTGAACTGGGATTTTACCTTGTGAGTGATGGCGGGAATAAGCCATATAGATTAAAGGTCAGAACTCCTTCTTTTGCAAATTTGCAGGCATTACCTTTAATGTTAAAAGGAATAATGATATCGGACGTGATAGCGGTAATTGCCAGTATAGACATAGTGTTGGGGGATGTAGATAGATAATGGAAAACAGCATAAATACCTTACTTGAAAAAGATTTTCAGGGCATTCTGAAAAGATATAATACTCCAAGGTCTGCAATTTTACCGATGTTGCAGTTTGTTCAGAAAAAATACGGATACATATCAAAGGAAAACGTGGAAACGGTTGCAGATGTTCTGGGGTTGAGTTCTACTGAGATAGGGTCAGTGTTGTCATTTTATGGCATGTTCAATACCAGCCCTTCTGCCCAATACATGATTTATGTGTGTTCTAATGTATCATGCGGACTTCACGGAGCAGAGAAAATTATCACTTTTTTGGAAAACAGACTGAATATTAAAGAAGGGCAGATAACAGTTGATGGTAAATTTGCACTACGGACCGTTGAATGTCTCGGTGCCTGCGGCGGCGCACCTGTGGTGCAGATAAATAATACCTATTACGAGAATATGACAAACGAAAAAATGGAAAAGATTATATCGGAGATGGAGAAACAATAATATTAAATTTCAATATAATGAATATTTATACGGAACTAAAGTAAAAAATAAGTTTGGGTTGTTTTTAAGGATATTATGAGTGAAAAAATAGTTTTGAAATATGCAGACGTACCTGAACAGAAAAATATTGGGACATATATGAAGAATGGTGGATATAAAGCCTTGCCGCGTGCACTTTCTGAATATAAACCTGATGAGATAATTCAATTAGTTGATAAATCAGGATTAAGAGGAAGAGGTGGGGCAGGTTTTCCTACGGGTAAGAAATGGGGTTTTATACCAAAAACCTCACCTAAACCTAAATATCTTGTATGCAATGCTGATGAGGGTGAACCGGGGACGTTTAAAGACAGGGCAATTATAGAGGGTGACCCGCATTTATTGATTGAGGGGATGGCTATTTCAAGCTATGCAATTGGCGCACATAAGGCATACATATACATAAGAGGTGAGTTTGCCATGGGCGCGGATATTCTTGTCAGTGCAATCAACCAGGCAAGGGAGGCGGGGTTTCTCGGTAAAAACGTTCTCGGGTCAGGGCTTGACATTGACATTGATGTTTTCAGGGGTGCAGGAGCCTACATATGCGGTGAAGAGACGGCTCTTCTTGATTCTCTTGAAGGAAGAAGAGGCATGCCCAGACTCAAGCCTCCTTTTCCTGTAGTTGTCGGGCTTTACGCTTCACCTACCATGATAAATAACGTAGAGACTCTGGCAAACATTCCGCGCATAATAGACAATGGTGCTGAATGGTTTGCAGGTATTGGAACTCCACATAGCACAGGCACAAAAATTTTCTGCATAAGCGGGGACGTGAATAAACCGGGAGTTTATGAAACTCCTATGGGAATATCATTTAAAGAATTACTAAAAATGGCTGATGGAATAAAGGATGGCAAAAAATTGAAAGCCTTTTTTCCTGGAGGCTCATCCACACCTATACTCACTGATGCTCATTTAAACATTGAAATGGATTTTGAATCGCTTAAAAAAGCAGGGTCTATGCTTGGTTCAGGTGCAGTAATAGTCTTGAATGAAGACAGGTGCATGGTAAAAACAGCGGCGAGATTGGTGAAGTTTTATAGGGATGAATCCTGTGGAAAATGCAGTCCATGCAGGGAAGGGACAGACTGGCTGGCAAAGGTTTATAAACGGATTATGGACAACAAGGGAAGAGATGGAGACATAGACCTTCTTCTAAGCATATCCCACGATATTTACGGGACAACCTTTTGTCCTCTTGGGGATGCTGCAACTATGCCGGTTGTAAGCAGTATAAAATATTTCAGAAAAGAATACGAGGAACACATAAATGGGAAATGCAATCACACTGACAATTGATGGAAGGGAAGTAACCGTACAGGAAGGGACAATGGTAATTGAGGCAGCAAAAAAATTGGGGATAGAGATTCCCTATTATTGCTACCACCCTCTCTTGAAATCGGTTGGATGCTGCAGGGTATGCCTTGTGGAAGTTGAGGGCATTCCCAAGCTTCAGACGTCGTGCACGCTTGAGGTTAAAAACGGAATGGTTGTAAGAACCAATACTCCATTGGTGCAAAAAAGAAGAAAGGGGGTTATTGGATTCTTACTTGCCAACCATCCTCTTGATTGTCCTGTATGCGACCAGGGTGGAGAATGCGACCTTCAGAATTTTTCTCATAGATACGGGCCCGCAGTAGCCAAATTCAAAGAGCATAAGAGAACCTTTCAGAAGTATTACATAGGTCCCCTGGTGGAAAGAGAAATGAACAGGTGCATCCTATGTAAAAGATGCGTAAGGTTCTATGATGAATATGGCGGTGAAACCACGCTTGGAGAGTTTAACAGAGCTGCAGAAACCGACATAAGAACTTTTTACAAAACTGAATTCAACCCCGGGTTTTCCGGTAACACCATTTTTCTTTGTCCTGTCGGCGCTCTTACAGACAAGGTTTATAGATTCAAGGCAAGGGTTTGGGATATGAAATTCATAACCTCTGTATGCCCTGGCTGCGGGACCGGTTGCAGTATCAGGCTTTGGTCAAGAAACAACAGAATATTGAGGATTACCCCTGACAGAAATAATAATTGTAGTAATAATAGTAATCATGGAATTCTTAATAATTTTTTGTGCGACAGGGGTCAGTTTGATTTTGAGTATCTTTCTTCAGGAGAGCGGGTCAGAACACCGATGATAAAGCAAAATGATGGATTTATTCCTGTCACTTATGAAAAGGCAATGGACATGATTGTTTTTAGGCTGAAAAAAAGTATTGCAGAATCAGGTCCGGATTCTGTAGGGGGTATCATATCTTCTGCATCTACCTGCGAGGAAATATACCTTTTTAAAAAACTTTTTAAAGACTGTATTGGTTCACCAAATGTTGATTTCAGGAGCAGATTTTCTGACAGCGGTCAGGTTAATGCCATTTTGGATGAAAGTGCGGAATATTCAGACCTGCCTGGTTCCGGAGGGGTTTTTGTATTGGGGACAAACATTCTGCACCAGCAGCCGGTTCTTGGCCTTTACCTGCGTAACCGTGCAAAGAGGAAAGGCTCAACTCTTCTTCTTGCAGAACCGTATAAAACAGGAATGGAGGATTGTGCATCTTTATCTGTTTGCTACAGACCAGGGACAGAAGCATATCTGCTCTATGGTCTTATACTTTGCATGCTGAATCCTGAAAACAGGGAAGATCTCTCACGCATTGAAGGCTTTGAAGAATTCAGGAACTCCTTTAAAGAAATTACCATGGAAGCCGTGGAGCAGACTACAGGGGTTACAAAAGAAACCATGGAAAAAGTTTCGTCTTTGCTTTTGGATAAAGAGGGGTGGACAATCATAATTGATGGGGAGAAAGAATCCCTTTTGTTTTCTGCCCACAACCTTGGTATGGCTTTGAATAATGTCCAAAAAGGCAGGGTAAAGTCAAAAGTTCTGCCGGTTTTTTCACAGCCCAATCACAGGGGTGCGATGAAATTAATGCCGGAAAGTTGTAATGCCAGAAAAATTATTGACGCTGCTTTATCAGGGAAATTGAAGTTTCTTTATTTATTGGGTTCTGACCCTGTATCTGAGTTTTTGGACAGAAAAAAAATGGGAGCAGTTCTTAAGAACGTTGAATTCATTGTGGCACAGGATGTTTTTCTGACTGAAGCCGCTCAATATGCCAGCATAGTTCTTCCCGGAAAAGCACCTCATGCCAAACAAGGCAGTTTTATATGTTCCGGCGGACTTACCCGGGAACTTCAGGAAGGAATAAAGGAAGGGATGGAAAGTGAATGGAAAACCATAACACGGCTCGCTGAAAGACTGGGTTATTCAATGAGGTATGATATAATTGATGACTTGAGAAATGAGATGCTTTCTGTACTGCAGAAAAAAGATTCCTGCAGGGAAAAATTTCTGCCTGTACGGATTTTTGAAAAGCCCGGGAAATTTCCATTTGTCCTTGTTGAAGGGAAAAACATGTTTGCCAGAGACAAATTTATTTCCCGCTGTGGCGCCATTAAGTTTTTCTTTAAACCCGGGGTATGCATAAGTCCTTCTGATGCAGAAAAATCCGGTCTAATGGATGGCGATGCTGTAACGGTATTCAATAACCTCGGGGAGTTGAAGGTCATGGTTTCTACCATGAAAGACGTTCAGCCGGGGTACGCGGTTATGACTGATGATATAGCCTGTCCTCTAAACATTTTAAAAGATTCGGAAGAGGGTTTTGTAGAAGTGGACATTAGAAAGGAATAACATGCCAAAAGAAGTTTTTATTATATGGTTGGTTGCGAAAATAATTCTGATACTTCTGGTCTTTATAGGACTGCTTTTAACCATTGCATTTTTAATTTATGCAGAACGTAAGCTTATTGCTTTTATGCAGTCAAGAATTGGGCCCAACAGGGTAGGACCCATAGGACTCCTTCAGCCTTTTGCTGACATAACCAAACTTTTTCTGAAAGAAGACCTTACGCCTGCAGGAGCTGACAGGTTTCTTTTCATTCTTGCGCCCTGTATTTCAGTGTTTACAGCTTTTATGGCATTTGCCATAATACCATTTGGAAGAGATCTCATCATTCACAATGTCCGGATTCCTCTCCAGATTACCAACCTGAACGTGGGGGTACTTTATCTTCTTGCAATATTTGCAATCAACGTTTACGGAATTGTATTGGCAGGATGGTCTTCCAACTCCAAGTATTCGTTCTTTGGAGGAATGCGAAGCTGTGCCCAGATGATAAGCTATGAGTTGCCACTGGGCCTGTCCATGGTTGGAGTGCTGCTGCTCAGTCATTCTTTGAGTCTCAGGAGTATCGTTGCGGCACAAAGCAGACATTGGTTCATACTTATGCAGTTCCCGGCTTTCATCGTGTTTTTAATAAGCAGCATTGCGGAAACAAACAGGGCTCCGTTTGATTTCCCTGAGGCAGAGACAGAATTGGTTGCAGGGTATCACACAGAATACAGCAGTTTTAAATTTGCAATGTTTTTTATGGCTGAATATGCAAGTATGATTACCTTCAGTGCATTAGCGGTTACCTTATTCTTTGGCGGCTGGCTTGGACCTTCTTTTTTCCCGCCGTTTATATGGTTCCTGCTGAAGGTTGCTGCAATGTTGTTTTTCTTTATCTGGCTCAGGGCTACTTATCCCAGGTTAAGATATGACAAATTAATGATGTTTCAGTGGAAGGTTCTTTTACCATTTTCTTTAATATGGATACTAATAACAGGAGCAATGATAATATAATCCGGGACATAATAAACTTTCTGAAAGGGTTCAGGGTTACCTTCGGATACATATTTAAAAAGAAGGTGACTTATCAGTACCCGGAAAAAAGAAGGAAGCTTTATCGCAGATTTCATGGAAGACACTGGCTTGCAAGACATGAGGATGGATTGGAAAAATGTGTGGGATGTTCCTTGTGCGCGGTGGCGTGTCCTGCAGAGGCAATCTACGTTGAAGCCGGTGAAAACACGGAAAAAGCAAGATATTCAAAAGGTGAAAGATATGCCATGGTATACGAAATAAACATGATAAGATGTATCTTTTGCGGACTTTGCGTGGAGGCATGCCCGACCTTTGCGCTTAACATGTGCCCTGAATATGAATTGTCAGAATATGACAGGGACAGGCTAATCTATACCAAAGAGATGCTCCTGGAAAAAGAGCCGGGTGAAATGGATAAAAAATACCCATGGGACTGATAATATTTTTAATTCTCGGCATTCTGTCGGTTTTTACGGCAATCGCGGTTGTAGTGGAGAAACGACCGGTTTACAGCGCTCTTTATTTTATTGCTAATCTTGTCGTTCTTTCCCTTATTTATCTGACACTGCATTCGGAGTTTCTTGCAGTTGTCCAGGTACTCATTTATGCAGGTGCCGTAATGGTTCTTTTTTTGTTCGTAATAATGATGATGCCGCCTGTAGTGGAAAACCGCTTCGGTAAAATGTCTTTCCAGAAATTTCTCATTATGCCGTTGCTTTTGATATTCCTGTTTGAACTTGTATATGTCCTGTCTTGTGGTTTGTATGCAAGTGCAGGGAAAAGCCCTTCGTCTCTTTCGTTTGAGAATTTCGGTGGGATTGTCAGTCTTGGACAGCTCTTATTTAAGAGGTACCTTGTTCCGTTTGAAATTACCTCTTTGATTCTTCTTGTGGCGATAATAGGTGCTGTGTACCTCAGGAGGTCAGAGCAATGATACCTATAAAACTTTATCTGGTGTTGAGCGGGGTTCTTTTTGTCATAGGGACAAGCGGGGTTTTAGTAAGGAAAAACGTTCTTGTAATGTTAATGTCTGTTGAAATTATGCTGAATGCAGTTAACCTTGCTTTTGTCTCTTTTGCAAGATATATGATGCTTCCAAAGGGACAGGTATACGTTTTTTTCAGCATCACTGTGGCTGCTGCAGAAGTGATAGTCGGGCTTGCGATAATAATCAGCATATTTCATAAAAAAGAAAGTATGGACGTGGATGACATGAACGTTCTTAAAGGATAAATATGAATTCCACATTACTTAATTCTGTATTGTTTGTAGTCCTGTTTCCTGTTTTTGGGTCATTGTTTGTGGGTATTGCCGGCAAATGGCTCAAAAAACCTCTGGCAGGTATTATTGCCAGTTGTTCCGTGGGACTTTCCTTTGTAATCTCGGTGTTTACGTTTTTTAGTCTTATTAAACTGCCGCCGGACCTCAGGTTCTTTGACAAGGTATTTTTCCAGTGGGTTCCGGTAGGACATTTTTTGGTAAATTTCGGGTTTTACGTTGACCCGTTGTCTCTGCTGATGATAATGGTGGTCAGCAGCGTAAGTTTTGTAATCCACCTGTATTCAATAGGCTACATGAAGGATGAAGAACATTTCTCCCGTTATTTTTCGTATCTTAATCTTTTTGTTGCATCAATGCTGCTCCTTGTTTTGGCGGACAATTTTCTTCTCCTGTTCATGGGATGGGAGGGCGTCGGGTTGTGTTCATACCTTTTGATAGGATTCTGGTTCCATAAAAAATCCGCCGCGGATGCAGGAAGAAAAGCCTTCATCATAAACAGAATAGGTGATTTCGGGTTTCTGCTGGGTATTTTACTTATATATCATACCTTTAAAAGTCTTAACTATAATGTTGTATTTTCCAACGCTCCCCTTATTCTCAGCCATGGCAGTGGCATAGCTACTGCCATAACCCTTCTGCTTTTTATGGGTGCAGTCGGAAAATCCGCACAGCTGCCTCTGTACGTATGGCTTCCTGATGCCATGGAAGGTCCTACGCCTGTTTCAGCTCTTATACACGCGGCTACTATGGTAACCGCAGGCGTATACATGGTTGCAAGAACACATGTCCTGTATCAGTTATCACCTGTTTCCATGGGAGTGGTCGCTTTTGTCGGAATCATAACCGCTTTTTATTCAGCCTCAATAGGCATGGTCCAGTTTGACATTAAAAGAATATTGGCTTATTCCACAATCAGTCAGCTTGGATATATGTTCCTTGGCGTTGGAGTCGCAGCATATTCTGCCGGGATTTTTCACCTTATGTCACATGCGTTTTTCAAGGCACTGTTATTTTTGTGCGCAGGCAGTATCATGCATGCAAGTGCAGGAGAAACTGACCTGCGGAAATTAAGCGGATTAAGAAAATATCTTCCCGTAACCTTCTGGACGATGGTTATAGGTGCTCTGTCATTGTCCGGGTTCCCTGGAACCGCAGGTTTTTTCAGTAAGGATGATATCCTGGCACACGCTTACGTGACACCGTATTATGGAAAATTCTTATGGGGACTGGGAATCATTACTGCTGCTTTAACCTCATTCTACATATTCAGAATGATTTTCATTGTTTTCTGGGGTGATAAGCAGAAGGAAAGCCATCCCCATGAATCCCCCAAAATTATGACGTTTCCTCTGATTATACTTGCACTCCTTGCAATTATCGGTGGATACGTGGGACTGCCTGAATCAAATCTCATCCACAGGTTTCTTTCCCCTGTTTTCCTGGGAACTGCAGTGTTGTCTTCAAACGTTGAACTGAAGACCATAATGGTTTCCCTTGTTTTCTCCCTGGGTGGTATTGCTACAGCATGGTATTTTTATCTTGTTAATCCTTCCCTGCCGGAAAGTATGAAGAAAAAAGCCGCCGGGTTATACAAACTATTGCTGAACAAGTATTTTGTGGATGAGATTTATGAACGGATTTTTGTTTTGCCCGGCAGGAAACTGTCATCCTTTTTTGCAGACGTATTTGACGCTAAATATATTGACGGAGCCGTAAATGAAACAGGCAAATGGATAAAAACCAATAGTGAGCAATGGAGAAAAATACATACAGGATACTTAAGAAACTATGCGCTCATTATTCTTATCGGCGGGATCCTGCTGCTTGGGTTTCTGATGACAAAAATACATTAACCTTATAAGGACAATTTATGACTGACATTCCGATTTTAAGTATTATCGTTTTTTTACCGCTTCTCGGCGCGGTCTGCGTTTCTTTTATACCGGGGCAGAATAAACCCTTTATAAAACTCGTTGCTTTTTTGTTTTCATTCATTACTTTTCTCCTGTCAGTTTCTCTGTTTTTCCTGTTCAACCCTTCTGTCGGGACTTTTCAATTCATGGAATTCGTCCCGTGGATAAGCAGCATAGGTGCGAACTATTCAATCGGCATTGATGGAATAAGCCTGTTTTTGCTCATGCTTACCACTTTCCTTACTTCTATAGCCATTCTCTATTCTTTTCGCTCCATTGGTTCAAAGGTTAAGGAATTCATGATTTTTATGCTTTTTTTAAATACCACGATGCTTGGAGTATTTGTATCACTTGACATGCTGCTTTTCTATCTTTTCTGGGAAGCAATGCTTATACCGATGTATTTTCTTATTGGTATATGGGGAGGAGAAAGAAGAGTCTATGCAACAATGAAATTCTTTTTATACACCATGTTTGGCAGTGTTCTGATGTTAGCCGCGATATTATATATTTATTTTATGCATCAAAAAGCCACAGGTATAAGTACCTTTGACCTGCAGAGTCTGCTGGCGTATTCAACTGCTTATCTTCCTTTCAAAACAAGACTCTTTTTATTCCTCGGTTTTGCCATTGCGTTTGCCATAAAAGTTCCTCTTTTCCCGTTTCATACATGGCTTCCTGACGCCTATACAGAAGCACCCATACCGGGAAATCTTCTTTTGGCAGGCATACTTGTAAAGATGGGGGTATACGGATTTTTAAGATTTGCCATACCATTTTTCCCTGAAGTTTCCAGGGATTTCTTTTATCCAATCGGGATACTCGCCGTAATCGGAATAATATATGGTGCTTTAATTGCATACGTCCAGAAGGACATGAAAAAACTAATCGCCTATTCCAGCTTCAGCCAGGTTGGATTCATCATGCTTGGCATATTTTCGTTTACTGATACCGGAATGACAGGCGGGGTTTTGCAGATGATTAATCACGGGCTTTCAATCTCTGCGCTGTTTTTACTTGTGGGAATGCTTTATGACAGGACGGGGAAAAGAGGAATAAATGATTTTGGGGGATTATCCGGCAGTATGCCTGTTTTTTCAGCATTTTTACTTATAACCATTCTGTCTTCCATAGGATTGCCGGGGTTAAACGGATTTGTTGGAGAGTTTCTGATTCTTCTTGGTGTTTTCAAGGTGAACATTGCCTTAACTGCAATTGCATCCACAGGAATAATCCTGAGTGCTATTTATATGCTGTGGATGTTTCAGAAAGTCAGTTATGTTACACCTGCTGACCGGGAAGTCAAAAAACTGCCGGACCTTTCGTTAAGAGAAATATTAATCCTTGTACCGATAATTTTAATGATGTTCTGGCTCGGATTATACCCGAAACCTTTTCTTTCCAGGATTGAGCCGTCTGTTAAAAATCTGATAACCGTAACCGCTCCGGGTCATTTTGTGGCTCCTGTGGCATCACAGTTTTTATCAGATAAAAAAATCCCTGAAAAAACTTTTTTGAAGTCATTACCGGGAAAGTGAATATTTGCAGTGAATACTCAGTGAACAGTATTTGAAATAAGTGTGGATTGTCTTTGAGGCGGAAACACTGTCTTAGTGAATATTTACAGTGAACAAGTGAGGAGAAAAATATGTTCAGTTATCTGTTTATGCCAATTATTATAGTTGTTTTTACGGGACTGCTGGTACTTTTATATGATGTGCTTGCAGTAAATGTACGGAAGGAGCATCTGCTTTTTATCAGTTTAGCGGGACTGATAATATCCACTTTATATTCCGCCATACTCTGGGGGCTCCCGTTTTCATTCATGAAAGGTATGCTCGTATCTGACAATTTCTCCATAATTTTTTCAGTTTTTTTCCTTTTGTCATCCGCGTTTATCCTTCTTATTTCTTATACCTATCTTAATGATAACAACCTGAACGTTGGCGAATATTATGCGCTGGTTCTGTTTGCCACGGCGGGTATGATGTTTATGGCATCCACGTTTAACCTTATCGTTCTTTATCTCGGACTTGAACTGCTGACACTTCCATTGGCTATTCTCATATGTTTTAAAAAAGGCAGGGATTTTTCGCACGAGGCTTCGCTCAAGTTCTTTATTCTTTCAGTGTTTTCCAGCGCTTTTTTCCTGTTTGGAATTGCTTTTATGTTTGGAGCAGCCGGTACCATAAACATAGCACAGGTTGCAGGAGATTTTTCAACCCATGCAGTGATAAGTCTTCCCTATCTTTTGATTTCTGCCGGACTGCTTATTCTCGGGCTGGGATTTAAAATATCCTCGGTACCTTTTCATATATGGACACCGGACGTATATCATGGTGCACCCACGCCTGTTACTGCTTTTTTGTCTGCAGGGGCAAAGGTGGCGGGATTTGCAGCTCTCATAAGAATCTTCTTTTACCTTTTTCCAGGCATTCATCTGAGCCTGACTGAAGTCTTTATTGTTCTTTCCGTGATTACGATGACTCTTGGCAATATAGTGGCGATAGCGCAAAGGAACATAAAAAGGATGCTTGCATACTCCAGCATAGCCCATTCAGGCTACGTTCTTATGGTTCTGACGGTTTTTACCCCTGCAAGTATTTCCTCGGCGATTTTTTATTTGATGGTATACGTTATTGCCAACCTGGGGGCATTCGGCATCGTTCTTGCCCTCAGGCAAAAAGACAGGGAATACATAGACATCATGCATTTTTCCGGACTTGCATGGAAAAGGCCATTACTTGCAGGATTTATGGCTATATTTATGCTTTCTCTTGCCGGTGTTCCACCGACTGCGGGATTTATGGGTAAATTTTATCTTTTCAGTGTTACCGTGAAAAACGGGTTTACCGGGCTTGTCATAGCAGGTCTTATCAACAGCGTCCTTGCTGCATACTATTACCTGAGAATCGTGTATCTTATGTATATGAAGGAGGAAAAAGAGAACGTTCCCGTCACCCTTTTCCCGTCTCTCGGGGTTTCCCTGTTTATTCTTGGCATAGCAGCAATATATTTTGGCATATTCCCGTCACCCATAATATCCTTGTTTAAAACCACTCTCTTCCATTAAACTGAAGACCGACTCAACTCAGATTCAGCAAACTTATAATTGTTGGAAAACAATGTTTATGTTAAACTTTAACCATGCCGGAAATTGCACGATTTTTTGGTATTATCGTCCAGATGTATTATGAAGATCATACTCCACCACATGTACATGCGGTATATCAGGGGAAAAAAGCACTGGTGGATTTTATGGGAAATGTGCTGCGTGGAGATCTTGGTTCCAGGACAGCTTTGCGTTTGCTTCGTGAATGGATATATCTCCATGAAGAAGAATTGGCAGTAGATTGGATTCTTGCCCGTGATGGGAAGGATATCAATAAGATAACTCCACTAAAGTAAAAAGGGGGTCTTCCATGTGGAATTTTAATGATGTAAAGACTATTAAGCATCGTAATGGGTATATCTTTTACATCGTCTTTGATGACGGTCTTGAAGGAGAAATTGACTTCTCTGAATATTTGAATAAGGGTCCCGTATTTGAACCACTGAAAAACGTGTCGTTTTTCAGTGCGGCCCATGTAGAAAATGGAACAATCACTTGGCCAAATGGAGCCGATGTTGCCCCGGAAACACTTTATGAGAAATTAGAAGTCGTTAATAAACGTTTTTAACCGGATGCGTAACTATTCTTTGCCGGCTGATACATTACGGCACAAAGGTGTTTTTAAAAAATTTTGTGCCTTTGGCCTGTAAATATTACGCCGTTCAGTGAATATTTACATATTCTGGAATTATGGATTTTATTTCAAAAATAATTGAGGCTTCTGCAGGAACCGGAAAAACCCACATGCTTACCGAGGAGTTTATCCACAGACTTGAAAAAAGTTCATCCATAGATTCCCTTAAACATTTTCTTGCTCTTACTTTCTCAGAAGAAGCTGCATGTGAGATGAAGGAAAGAATCGTTGGAAGGATATGGGATAAACTCATACCAGGGATTAAGGACGAAGCTGAAATAATTAAACTTGAGAATAATCTTTTCCGTATAAGAATTTCCACTATCCATTCTTTTTGCAGGAGTATACTTAAAAGATTCAGTTTTGTTTCCGGCATTGACCCGTTGTTTACGGTGACAGATGAAAATACAGGCAGTATTCTTTTTGAAAGAGCCAAATATAAATTCCTCAAAAACGTTTCTGAAAGTGATGCGGACTTTAGTTTTCTTTGTAAAAGACTTAAACTGAATGACCTTCTTAAATTTATCAATGGCTTACAGGAGCTTCATCCTCACGTATTTCTTGGTGTCCCTGGAGATTTTCCCCTGACATCCATGATATATAAATATTTTTTGTCCATCAGAAAAATTTATGAAGGGCTTAAAAAAGAAAAAGCTTTTCTTGATTTTAATGACCTTGAAACCAAAACCTATTCTATAATCAGGGAAAACCCTGAAGCCCTGAACGTTCTCTATGATTTTGATGAGTCAATTGACATTGTATTCGTAGATGAATTCCAGGATACCAACCTTCTTCAATGGGAGATAATCAAGGAATTCACGCTGGACTGGATTTCAGGTTATGGTTCAAAGGCGGATACAGGAAGGCCGTATGGTGTTTTTATCGTCGGGGACAAGAAGCAGTCAATTTATTACTTCAGGGGTGCTGAAAAAGAACTGATGGCTGAGGCGGAAACGTTTTTTTCCCGGAGTTTACAAAAAGAATTTCTGACACAAAGTTTTCGCAGTTTTCCCGGGATTGTTGATTTTGTCAATGAGGCTTTTAAAAATTTTATTCCCGTGGAAGAGCGGTTAAAAGTGAGAAATGAGTTCCGGGATAAAGAATTCCAGGACAGGAGTTTTGTGGAAATAAACATTTTTGAAAAAAACGACAAAAAAATCAATCTGAGGAAAAGAGACGAATATGCGTGGGTCGCAAAAAGAATAAAAAAAATACTTTTTGAGAGATTTCAGGTATGGGATAAATCCCAAAAAAAATTCAGGGATGCCCGGTACAGTGACATTGCAATTCTTTTTAGAAAAAGAAGTCATCTTACGATTCTTGAAGAGGTTTTACGCAGTTTTGGCATTCCTTACGTTAATATAGGTGGTATAGGTTTTTACCAGGAGCCTGAAATCCTGTTTATGTTATCGCTTGTTTTTGTACTTATTGACCCGTCAGACGTTTTTTCATTCTGGCACCTGAAAAACTCCTTGTTTAAAATAGACGAGGGGTTTATTTCAAAATACAGGAATAATTTATCCCGGGAACCAATTGTCAATATCATTGAAAACATTTTGGATGAGCTCAATTTCAGAAAAAATATCAGCACACAGAAACAGGCGAATATTGAAAAATTTTTAATTGTTCTTAATAGTCTGCAGAAATTTCCGCTTTTCCAGGCAGGGATGAGTCTGAGGCATCTTATGAAAAATTCAAATGAGCCAAAAGCAGACGTGTTTACAGAGGATGAAAATGCCGTAAGGGTTCTTACGGTTCATTCCTCAAAAGGCCTTGAATTCCCGGTTGTTTTTATTATAGATGCAGAACAGGGCAGGGTGGATAAAAGAAACATTTCCATCTTATATAATAAATTCATGACGGGTATGGAAGCAGGGCCGGAATACGTATTTGGATTAAAAATGGAATCAGAAAAAGAATTATCAGGTGAATTTTATAAGAGACTTGAAGAAGAGGAAACGAATCTTCTTTACGTTGCTCTTACAAGAGCAAGACAGGGAATTATTGTTGTCGGGGATAACATAAAAGATAAAAAAAATACCGTATGGTTAAAAATCTTAGAGCCGTTTTTTTCAGAATGTGTTCCTGAAGTAGGTGGGGAAAAAGAGATTTTTCCTGCATGTTCACCCGTAGAAGAAAAAGAAATAAAACGTCATTTGCCTGAAATACGTTCTTTTATTCCTGTTTCATGGACGTCAATATCTTCCGGTAATAAAAACGTTCCGGATTTTGCTGAAAAACATGATGAAGAGGTTTTTGGTATTATAATACATAAGATTTTATCAGAAATCGGGAGAAATAAAGTCTCTGCGGATTTTGACCGATTAAAGAAAAGAGCAGAGTTTTATTTTAATAAATTTTCAGTTGTCCCTGATGAAAAATTACTAAACATACACATAAATAATATTGTCTCTGAAAAATTAAAAGACGTTGTTTGCCCTGTCCATGATGGTTTCAATGAGCTTAATTTTCTTTTTTCCATGGATAATCAGGTTTTTCAGGGTTACATAGACAGGTTGATTGTAAGAGAAAATGTAGTTTATGTTTATGATTTTAAAACAAGAAAAAGCTTAAAAATTACGGAAGATGATAAAAAACAGATTTATATTTACCGGAAAGCCGTTGAAGGACTATTTCCCGGCAGAAAATATAAAAATTTCCTTGTTTTTACTTTTTATGGTATAATAAAACCAATAAATACTGGAGGCGAAAATGAAAGAGGGAATTCACCCGGATTATAAGGAATCCGTAATTACGTGCGCATGCGGCAATGTAGTGCAGACAAGGTCTGTAAAACCCGAGATTAAGATTGAAATATGTAATAAATGCCATCCATATTTTACAGGTAAGCAAAGGATACTGGATTCTACGGGCATGGTTGAAAGATTTAATCGTAGATATGGCAAAAAATCTGTTGTTAAATAAATCTGTTGATAAATCAGGAAACGCTCTCATTATAAAAAAATTCAGGAAAACAGAGAAGGAATATAATGAGATTCTTGATTTTATTTCCCGTTCTGAAAATTATAACGGTCCGTCTTATCGTGAAAAAATAAAAAAAATCGGAGAGATGGAAGAATCTGTTTCTTCAGGCAGAAAATACGTTGAGCTTCTTCAGAAAAGGGAAGATATTGAAACCCTTTTAAATGATGAAAGCCTCATTGAACTTGCAGAAGAAGAAAAAAATTCTATAGACAGGGAAATTAATCAGACTGAAGAAAAATTACGGGATTTTTTCTTTTCCACGGCTGAAGATAAAAAAAACTGTATAATGGAAATAAGGGCGGGAACAGGTGGAACCGAGGCTTCTCTTTTTGCAAAGGACCTTTTTAGAATGTATGCCCGGTATGCAGATAAAAAAGGATGGAAGATAGACATCCTGAACTCTCATTCATCGGAGATAGGGGGTTTTAAGGAAATAGTTTTTGTCATTGAGGGAAAAGATGCTTATGGTGAGTTGAAATACGAAAGCGGGGTTCACAGGGTCCAGAGGATCCCGGTTACAGAGGCAAATGGAAGAATTCATACGTCTGCTGCTACAGTGGCGGTTTTTCCCGAGATAGAGGAAAAAGAACGTGATATTGACCCAAAGGATTTAAAAATTGATACTTTCTGTGCTTCAGGTAAAGGCGGCCAGAGTGTAAATACTACTTATTCGGCTGTTCGTATTACGCATGTTCCTACAGGTGTTGTTGTAGCCTGCCAGGATGAAAGGTCCCAGGCACAGAATAAACTGAGGGCAATGAAAATTTTAAGGGCAAAGATTAACAGTCTTGTCCAGCAGAAAAAAGAAGAGGAACTATCCATTAACAGAAAAGAACAGATAAAAACAGGGGACAGAAGTGAAAAAATAAGAACCTATAACTTTCCCCAGAACCGTATTACCGACCACAGGATAAATCTTACCTTGTATAATTTAAGTGAAATCATTGACGGGAATATTGAACCTATGATAAAAGAAATTAAAAAAGAATCATTAAAGGGTACATAAAAATGAAACGATTAAAATATATTTTACCTGTTATTATATGTTTTTTTGCGGTTTCTTTGGTTTTTCCTCGGGATAACACATCCACAGATACAAACATTAATGAATTAAATAAAGGGCTGTTGTATTTAAATAGTAATAACGTTAACAAGGCAATTGAATATTTTAATGGCCTGATAAACTCCGGGGAATCAGACAGCATGCTTTATTTTTACCTGGGGGATGCCTGCCAGAAAAAAGGAGACCTGAAAAACGCTATAAAAAATTACAATCAGGCAATCCATCTTGATGCCAATAATATTTCCGCTTATTATAACCTTGGTTTGGTTGAGATTATGGAAGGGCATTCAAATAAAGCAGGACAGGATTTTGAAAGTGTTATAAAAATCCAGCCTGACTCAATACTCGCGGAAATGGCTGGTGAACAAATACAATCTATCAATAATACATTAAATACGGCAAAAATTTTAAAAAAATGGAAGTCAGAGGAAATAGCATTACTTGCAGAAGAGACAAAAGTGAAAACAACAACAAAAGTACAACAAAAAGGGGTTAAACCTGGTATGCCGGGTATGCCTCCGGGAATGCCGGGTATGCCTTCTATGCCGGGTGTAAAAACCCTGACAACACAGCCGCAAAAAACAATTGAACAGACAATAGAAGATATGGAATATGGTATACTTTCAGTAAGAGAATCAGCCAGTCAGTCCCTTCTTTATTATTCCCAGGCAGACATACAAAAAAATTTACAATCGCTTATTAAGCTGGTTGACAGTGAAAGAAATCCGGAAATAATAAAAAATCTTCTTTTCGCAATTGGCATAGCCGGTACTCCTGATGCAGGAAAATTTCTTTTAAGATTTCTTAACAGACAATATGAAAATTTTTCTTTAAAACTTGTTGCTTTGGGAGCTCTAGGGAATATAACTAATAATCCTGACCTTGCAGAAAAATTAAAAGATATTCTTAAATCTCTTGTTGAAAAATGGGAAAATAAAATAGACGAAGCAAATTCTGCAATTGATGATGCGAATAATACAATTCTTTCTCTTGAAGAAGATAAATCAGCAATAGTGACAGATATCCATAATCTCAGAAAAACTATAAATACTGAAAGAAAAAAACTTGGCATTGGGTCTATGAGAATGCCGGGTATGCCTCCAGGAATGCCTGGAACACAGGGATTTGCTTCCTCACAAAGGACAGCACTGACTGCTGATGAAAGAAAAACACTCAATAAGGACTTGAAAAACAATCAGGCATCCCTGAAAGAAAAACAAAAAAAAATACAAAGAATTGCCATGAAAGAACATAGATTACAGGAAAAAATTGCAAAAGAAAAGGTTATCCTTTCTTTTAGTTTTGCAAAATTACAATCCACTGCGCCGGTAATGCCGCAACTACAAATGGGACAGGGAATGCCTCCTGGAATGCCAGGCCGCATGGGAATGATGGCACAAACTTCTGTCAATGTAAGAGCCTCTTTTAAAAATCAGGCTATCCATGAACAATCTTTTGCTTTTGCTCTTATTGAAACATTAGGAAAACTTGGAAATACGGATTGTTTAAATGCAATTCAGAATGCATGGTCAATATTTGGTAATAAATCTTTTAAAATTCACTATTATCTTGCAGAAGCCCAGCTTGGTGATTATGACCATATCGGGACTCTTCTTCGCAGACTCAAAGAAAACTATCCGTCAGGCACAACGCAATTAGCGGATGAAATATCATTAAGGGAGGGAATTGTTACGATTCTTGGACAATATCTTGTTCAAAATAAAAATAAAGAGTTTCAAGGGCTGCTGGAATATATCTCACAGTCAGACCCGAACAAAGAAGTAAGAAATGCGGCACAACAGGCTTTTTTAAAATTAAAATAAGTGGAAATTTACGGGATTTTGAAAGATGGTAAAGAGATTTTAAGAAAGGCAGGGATTAAAGATTATGATATAGAGGCAGAGGTGCTTCTTTCAAATGTTCTTGACCTGAAAAGATACAGATTATATATAGAAAAAATCAATATTTCCAGGACCCATTTCAAAAAATATTTTCTACTACTCCAAAAAAGAATCCGGGGAATTCCACTCGTCTATCTTATAAAATACGTTTATTTCTGGAAATACAGGTTTGAAATGGAGCCTGGAGTTTTTATTCCCAGGCCGGAGACAGAATTAATAATTGAATCAGCAAAACAGATTTTTTCTGAAAAAGATAAAATTAAAATTCTTGATATATGTACCGGTTGCGGTGTTCTTGCTGTTTGTCTTGCAAAAGAATTCCCGGAATCCAAAGTTGTTGCTACTGATATTTCCGGAAAATCCATATGTTTATCAAAAAAAAATGCTAAAAATATTGATGTTTCAGACAGGATTGAATTTTTACGATGCAATCTTTTTCCACGGAAAAAAATCTTTTATGACCTTATTATCAGTAATCCGCCTTACATATCAAAATCTGCCATGAGAAATCTGCCAAAAGAAGTTCAATATGAGCCTGAAAGAGCATTGGACGGGGGTAAAAACGGTCTTGATTATCATAAAAAAATCATTGAAGGTTCAAAAAAATTTCTTAAAAAAAATGGATACCTCATAATGGAAATCTCCCCGGAACAAAAAAGTTTTTTCCTGGACCGGAATTTTTCGTCCTTGAAAGTCATGGAAATAAAAAAAGACTTCTGTAACCTTGATAGAGTGGTAATTTTATCAGATCTTTAAAATTCAGCATAATTATTATACAATAGGTTTATGGATTTTTTTGATTATATAAAACCGGCTGCATACAAAATCTATCGGGAAAAAAATCTGGATGGGGGCAGGTATGGGGTTCTGACTTTTCCTTCTCCTGTTGTGACGGATTATCCTGAGAATAATACTGTTTATGTCCATTTTATTATTCCGCAGAAACCTTCTCCGCCCGTAATCCACATACATGGATTATATGAAAAAAAACATAGCAAACATTCCTTTTTTGTTAAAAAATTATCAGAACAGGGTTTTTCCACATTTCTTATTGAACTTCCATTTCACATGGATAGAAAACCCAAAGGCACCTTCAGCGGGCAGCTGTTTTTGACTATGGATGAAAAACGTTCAGATGCTGCGCATCGTCAGGCTATTATTGACACCCTTGCTTTAATTGATATTATCCGGGGTGCCCCGGAGTTTGCAGCCCTTTCTTGTTTTTCAATCAGCGCAATCGGCGTAAGTATGGGCGCAATTATTTTAAATACGTTGTTTGCAATTGATAAGAGGATTGACGCCGGGATTTCAATACTTGGTGCAGGGAACCTGGAAGAGATTTTTATTAAAAGTATGATGACGTTCCCTTTTGTTTTTACGGCTTTTTTAAAGGGTCTCAGAATCAGGCACATCAGGGAGATAAATTCTGATTATAAGACGTTTTTACAGGATATAAAAGAAAAAGGGATTGAAAATGTAAAACCAAAATATACATGGTTTCTTCTTGACCCTCTTACTTATACAGAAGGTTTCAGGGGAAGAAAATTTATTATGATTAATGCTATTTTTGATATGGTGATTCCAGGGGCACAGGTAAGACAATTCCGGAAGGCAATAGGTAAACCGGAAATTTTCTGGCTGCCATGTACACATTTTACGATTGGTATTTTTTACAAGCAGATTATATCTATTATAAAAAATTTTTTACGGGGTGAAATTAAATCAACATAATACGTAAAATTTTGATATAATGTATGATAAGTTTGGATTGTTCCAGAACTTATTTTTCTTACTTTAGTAAAGTAAATATTTTTTATGTCGGAATTTCAATCAACATACAGATAAATTTTCCTTTGGATGTTCTTTATATTATAATTTATTAATTTACCATATCTGAATTTCGGGATAACAAAAACACATGGAAAAATTTGAAATCAACGGGGGGAAAAAACTCTCAGGTAAGATAGAGGTTTCAGGGGCTAAAAATGCAGTTTTGCCGATAATGGCAGCATCAATTCTGACAAAAGGGAAAAGTATTATCCATAACGTCCCCGGGCTTGAAGACGTTTTTACAATGATTAAAATTCTCAAGTATCTTGGGGCGGGTGTGAAATTTGAAAACAAAACCCTGGAAATAGACCCGTCAGGTATAAATAAATTTGTTGCCCCTTATGAATTTGTGAAAACAATGCGGGCATCTATATCTCTTTTAGGTCCATTGATTGCAAAATTTAAACGGGCGGAATTTTCCCTGCCCGGGGGATGCGTAATAGGTTCAAGACCCATAGACCTTCATATAAAAGGCCTGCAGAAATTAGGAGCTGACATAAAGATAAACGATGGGTATATTATTGCGAATGCCAATGATGGTTTAAAAGGAAACTATATATTTCTTGGCGGAAATTTTGGTTCCAGCGTTCTTGCAACGTGTAACGTTATGTGCGCTGCTGTTCTTGCTGAAGGGGAAACGGCAATTGAATTTGCTGCATCTGAGCCGGAGGTTGTTGACCTTGCAGATTATCTTTCAGGGATGGGGGCAAAAATTTATGGTACCGGTTCATCTTTTTTAAGGATAGAGGGTGTAAAAAAATTAGATGGCATTGAATGGACTATCATACCGGATAGAATTGAGACAGGAACTTTTGTTCTTGCAGGCGCCATTACCGGCGGGGAGATAGTAATTGAAAAATGCCAGCCATATCATTTAGGTGCATTTTGGGAAAAAATTAGTGCATCCGGGATTACCTATGACGTAGGAAAAGATTATATACGGGTAAATGGCAGACCGTCATGGAAGGCATTGGATGTTGTTACTCTGCCATATCCCGGTTTTCCTACGGACCTTCAGGCACAAATGATGGCTTTTTTGTCGCTTGCAGACGGAGTGAGCATTGTTACGGAAAAAATTTTTCCTGAAAGATTTATTCACGTATTGGAGCTGAACAGACTTGGGACGAATATTATCAGGGATGGTGCAACTGCCATAATCAGGGGGGTAAAAAATCTTCATGGTGCAAAGGTTATGGCATCAGATTTAAGGGCAAGTGCCGCCCTGGTTATTGCAGGTCTTGCTGCAGAAGGGAAAACTGAAATTTCACGGATATATCATTTACGCAGAGGATACGAGGATTTTGAAAAAAAGCTGAAAAACATTGGAGTGGAAATCAAAACACTGGAGGAATGATGAAAAAGAGAGTTGCCGTATGCGGTGCATGTGGAAGAATGGGCTCAACGCTCATCGGACTTCTTAATAAAGACGCAGACCTTTTACTTTCTGTTGCGCTTGAATCTGAAATGCATTCATCTATAAACAGGGAGATTTTGCCAGGGGTAAAAATTTCTTCCAACTGGCAGGGCTGTGAGAACAAAATAGATATTATTATTGATTTTACAGCGCCTGTATCCACCTTAAAAAATCTTGAATTCGCTCACTTAAATAAGATTCCAATCGTAATAGGGACAACCGGGTTTTCAAAAGAGGAAAAAAATAAAATACTTGAAAAAAGTAAATCTCTTCCCATACTTTTTTCTCCAAATATGAGTCCCGGTGTCCATCTTATGATGGACGTTGTGGAATACGCTGCTAAAATTTTATCCCGGGATTATGAAGTGGAGATACTGGAAACGCACCATCATAATAAAAAAGATGCTCCAAGCGGAACAGCCTTAAAACTTGGTGAGATTATATGTAAAGTAAAGAATTTAAAACCTGAAAGTACGTTTAAATTCAGCCGTCATAATCAGACCGGTCCAAGAAATAAAGATGAAATAGGTATCCATGCCGTCAGGATGGGTGATATTATTGGCGAACATTCTGTTTTTTTTGCAGGAACAGGAGAAACCATTGAAATAACACATAGATGTTTAAGCAGGGAAAGCTTTGCAGCAGGGGCTATTCTTGGTGCAAAATTTTTATTAATACAAAAATCCGGTATGTATGAGATGAAAGACGTTATAAACTGGATGAAGGGAGAAAATAATGTGGAAACAAAGTGAAAGGATGGATAAACTTCCTCCATATTTATTTGCAGAGATTGACAGGAAAAGAAAAATATTGGAGGAAAAAGGCAGGGAGGTAATAAGTTTTGGTATTGGGGACCCGGATATTCCTACACCAAAAAGGATTGTTGATGCAATGAAAAAAGCTCTTGATGAGCCTTCAGTTTTCAGATACCCTTTGGGAAAAGGGAGAAAGGATTTCAGGAAATCAATAAGTCAATATTATAAAAAAAATTATGACGTCAGTCTTGACTATGATAAGGAAATAGCTGTTTTAATAGGGTCAAAAGAAGGTCTTGCACATTTCCCGGAGGTTTTTGTTAATCCAGGTGAATTTACGCTTGTTCCTGAACCTGCATATCCGGTTTATAAAATAGGAACGTACCTGGCGGGAGGGACACCCTATCTTTTACCACTTGAAGAAAAAAACAGGTTTGAGCCGCAGTTAGGCTCTATACCGCAGGACGTCCTTGGAAAAGCAAAACTCCTTTATTTAAATTATCCCAATAATCCCACGAGTGCCTGTGCTACAAAAGAATTTTTATCAGATGCAATAAACTTTTGTAAAAAATGGAACATTATTCTTGTATATGATGCAGCATACCAGGAAATTTATTATGACGGTAAAAAGCCTGTGTCATTTTTTTCCATTCCAGGTGCAAAGGATGTGGGGATTGAATTTCATTCCCTGTCAAAAACCTATAACATGACAGGATGGAGAATAGGGTGGGCATGTGGAAATAAAGAGATTGTCAGTAAGCTGGCAATATTAAAGGAAAATATTGATTCCGGGACGTTTGAAGCCATCCAGCTTGCTGGTATTGAAGCCCTTTCAGGACCGCAGGACGACGTCCATGAAATCAGGGGAATATACCAGGAAAGAAGAGACATCCTGGTTGAGGGTTTGAAAAAATTATCCTTTAATGTTAAAATACCGGAAGCTACCTTTTATGTCTGGTTGAACGTTGGCAGCGATGGTGTAGAATGGACAACAAATCTTCTTGAAAAAGCCGGTATCATAGTTACTCCAGGGCTTGGTTTCGGTCCATCAGGGAAAAGATTCGTAAGATTTGCCCTTACCATACCAAAAGAAAAAATTCAGCAGGCGCTTGTAAAAATGGAGAGTTTATGGAAAAAATAAAGGTTGCTTTGATTGTAGGGAGTAAAAACGACATTTCATATCTTGACGGGGCAAAAGAAACCCTTGAAAGTTTTGGGATATCTTATGACATCAAAGTTTTATCGGCTCATAGAAGCCTGAATGAAACCGTTAAATTTGCTGAGACGGCTGAAGAGCAGGGTTATGGGGTTATTATTGCCTGTGCAGGAATGGCTGCTCATTTACCGGGTGTTATTGCAGCAAAGACGATCCTCCCTGTGATAGGCGTTCCTCTGCCAACCAGTGAAATAAAGGGAATTGATTCCCTGATGTCAATGGTGCAGATGCCTTCGGGTGTTCCTGTTGCAGTTATGGCAATAGGGAAAGCAGGAGTAAAAAATGCTGCAATATTTGCGGCTTCAATCCTGTCTCTGCAAGAGGATAATATTAAAATGAGACTTAATAAATTTAAGGAAGACCTTAAGTAAAGGGGGAGTGGAGGGAATTATGAGAATCGGGATGTTAACAGGTGGAGGGGATTGCCCGGGATTAAACCCTGCTATCAGGGGTTGTGTTATAAGAAGTATGGATTTTGGAAATGAATGTATTGGTTTTTTGGAAGGATGGAAGGGTCTTTATGAAGGTAATACTGTTCCAATGGGATTGAAAGAAGTGGATGAGATTGTTTACAAGGGTGGAACAATCATCGGGACGTCAAGGTTTAATCTTGCAAAAAGAGATGATGGCATTGAAAAAATAAAGAGGAATATGGAGAAATATAACGTTGATGCAATTGTTGCAATGGGTGGCGAGGATACACTTGGAGTTGCAGCAAAAATTTATGAGCAGGGAATAAAAGTGGTAGGGGTGCCTAAAACAATTGACAATGACCTTTACGCGACAGATTTTACGTTTGGTTTTGATACTGCAGTAACACGGAATATTGACGCATGCAGGGCATTAATGGATACGGGAAAGTCTCACAGGAGGATAATGGTCCTTGAGGTTATGGGAAGACATGCAGGCTGGATTGCCGCTTATACGTTTCTTGCATCCGGCGCTGACTGGTGTATACTTCCTGAATTTAAAAATGATTATGATAAAATGTATCAGCACCTGAAAGAGGTTTATAAAAGAAAAAATTACGGACTTGTTATTATATCTGAGGGCATTGATATCCCGGAAGATACATCAACACAGGTAACGGATGAGTTTGGACATATCACGGTTACAAAAAGAGGAACAGACGAAAAAATTGCAAAGATGATAGAAAAAAATACCGGAATTGAAACAAGGTCTTCTGTAATGGGGCATATGCAAAGAGGTGGCGCTCCTACGGTATTTGACAGGATTTTGGGGCTCAGGGTTGGAGTTAAAGCCGCAGAACTTGTGAATAACGGGGACTTCGGTAAAATGGCTTGCCTGAGAGGTAATAAGATAGAGGCGGTTGAGCTGAAAGAGGCTGTGGCAAAACTAAAAACAGTAGACAAAGACTGGTTTGAGCTTACAAAAATATTTTTTAAATAGATATCACTTTTACAATAAGGGGGATAACATGGGAATAGAAGTTAAATATAAGGATGGAGTAAAGATTGAAGAGAAGGTTTTTAAGATTCTTGCAAAATTTTCTCCTGATGGAATTCTTGATGTTTTTGCATCGGACCAGCATAATTCTTATCTTAAATTAGGGGAAACGTTTTTTAAGCATATAGGGAAACCCAAAAAAGCAGAAGATAGTGATGTAAAAGAGATATGTCTTCGTTTTGCAAAAAATCTTGGTGGGATTACAACAGCAGCTCTTTTTAATCATTTTGCATATCTTACGCCCGGATTTAAAAAAACGCTTGGTGAAAACGTTCTTTTAATAGGAAGACTTGAAGACACCAATACAATCAATATTGATGGCGGGAGAGGGCAGATTACAAAACTTGCCGTTCAGCCGGAAGACATTGCAGAAAAAGTTGATGGCTTTAAAATTCTTGTAAAATTAAATCCATCACATAAGGAAAGCTGGGAAAAAAATCTTGCTTTTGCAAAAGATACTTTTGAAAGAGCAGAAAAACTTGGTAAACCATTATTTACTGAAACACTTCTTTCTCCTGAACCAGGTGAAGATAAAAAAGAATTTGCCAAAAGACTGCCTGAAGGACTTATAAAAATGGCTCAGGATTTTGGTTTAATTGGCAATTTCTATAAAACACAGGTTCCATTATTATGGATTGAAGAAAATGGAAAGGTTATAAACATTTCCTCCCCACAGGTTGTCCGGGATACCGCATCTGAAATGGAAAAGATTTCGCCAAGGCCTATCCTTCTTTTAAGCGCTGCAGTTGATTTTGAACAGTATGTAGCACAGTATAGTATAGTTTCAGACATTATTTGCGGACCCATGTGCGGCAGGGCTTATTTTAAAGAAGCATTTACTGACCCTGATACAAAAGATTGGGAGACCCTGGAAAAATCATTTAAAAAAATTGCTCTTCCAAGAATTAAAATTATAAAAAAACTTGCCCGGTCCATGTCTAAGCCGTGGTGGTACAAATTTTCAGGAATTTCTGATGAAGCAAAAGCGCTTTTAAAACCATCTACAAGAGAAAGTGTTTCTGTCAAGGCAGACTTTGGATACTAAGAATTTGTAAATACTCAGTTAACGGTGCTTGAAATAAGTTTGGCTCGTCTTTGATCCGCCAATCTTTTTGGTGGAAACACTGTCTTAGTGAATATTTACGAAATTTGAAGCAGGATTTAAGGCAAAAGTATCATTTATGAAAACTCAATCTTGTAAATCGGTTCAATTTTATTTAAATCCAACATTACTTTTGCTTTACGAGGGTTTCCGTCTCTATTTCTAAACCCTTCCATAAAAGTTTCAAGATTCTTGTATAATTTTTCGTCAACTTCAATAATCCAAATTTCACATAGAGAAAACGCAGTTTTACGTAGACGGGAAGGTGCCCCACGGGATACTCTCTCTTTCTCATACTCTGACAAACCACCCTTGAGTTTATTGTGCCAAAGTTGAAAACTTCTATCTTTATCGTTAAAAACAGCATCGCCTATTCCTATGATGAAACCAACTGCTCCATAATCCTTAATTGCTTGGAAAGTCGCTCGTCTATCAGTGCCGGGAACCTTGTGAGTTTGTTGTCCACGAGGATTTTGACGAATGTGTGTCTTGAAGTCCCATGGGATTTCTGCAAATGCATCAAAATCAGCATAACCATATCTCTGAGGCGAAAAATTAAATTTTTGAATTGATTTCAGGTATTGTTCACAAAGTTCTTGGAACCGCCAACCAATCCATTCCGTTTGTCGAAAATGCCGGCTATTAATTCTTTTCCACTCTAAATAAATTTTACGAGCATTCCATTTATTAGGCATTTTTAATAATCCTGTAACGATTTCATTTAATAGTTGTTTTGATAGTATCATATAGTAATAACCGAATTATTATGTAGATGGTTAAGTGCAGAAGCGAAATCAAGAAAAAGAGTTTGATTTATTTCTCCTATAAGAATTGCTTTATGTTTTACATTCTCATTGTTTTTACCTGCATTTTTTTTGAAAACTCGGTTTGTGAGTTCTGATTGTTCAATCTTTGATATAAGTTGACTGTTAACAGGAATGTTATCTGGAATTGGTAATGAAAGCAAAGTTTTTTCTGAAATCGTCATTCCACCATCATTAATCCGCCACCACCAGTAAGCATAACTGCTATTTAATAAAATATAGGCAAGGTCGTAGTCTTTTTTATTATAAAAATATAATATTCTGAATGAAGAACGATTAACTTCTGTTCGCAGTGCAGAAATAAAATATCTGGGCGTGGTTGGGATGACGAGTTTATATTGTGTTGGATTGGTTGAAACAAGATTTACCAATGTTTTTTTCACCTTTTTTACTTCATAATATAAATACAGAAGTTCCTTTTGAATTTTGGGGAAAATATCCACGCTTGGTTCTACATTGGTCAAATAATCATCAATACTCTCCAGTATTTTTTTTCTTTCTTTTGTTCGCCATCGCAACAAGGGTGTAATTTTAAAACAAGGAAATTTACTTTCAGATTTTGCTACGGTGATGGACGCCCTTATGCTGTTGGTTTTATTTGTATTGGTTGAGCCAAATTTAATTCCTTTGAATATCGTATCAGGAACATTATCAAAACAATAAATTGAAATATCCTTCATATTTTCAATTAGTAATTGGCGTAAAGTCTTAAATCTCTGTCCGTGCGTGAAAGTTTGTGGTGTAATAGAAACAAATCCCCTTGATAGATTAATAACTCGTTCCAAAAAATAAGCATACAAATTACGTGTTTTAGCAGTTTTAAAACGATTATCAGATTCCACTTCTACATAGGGTGGATTTAGAATAGCAAAATCAAATGCCGGAAGTTCGGAAGCAAAAAGGAAATCTGCAACTATAAAACGAGGTGCTATTTCAATAAATAAATTTTTTGATTTATTTTGAAATGATAGTGTGAATAAAGTTCTGGCAATAAACAATGCTAGTGCATCCTTGTCAATCAAATAAAGTTGATTAGTTAAAAAACTCTCAGGATTACTCTGTAACTTAATCAACCAAAAGGAAAGATTACCAATTCCTGAACAAGGGTCAACCCAAATTTTATCAGGGGGGAAAAAGAGCGATCTTTTTGCCATTACTTGAGCCACATCATCAGGCGTAAAATACTGTCCTTCCTGAGCTCTTTTATTTCTATTAAGATACGACAAAGAATACTCATAAAGTGTTGCTATTTCACCAATAGAAAGATAATAAAGTATATCTGAATCCAAAATAACTGCATTCGCAAACTCTTGTTGTTTTAAAAGATAATCAAAGGGGGATTGATGAAGTTGATAGATATGTGTGGCTAAAATTGAATACCACGCATTCTCAAATCCAATTTTGTTTATGAGAATATTTATTTTCTCGCATTGTAATCCCAGACTTGTTTTGCTTCTTGCTTTATGTAAGAACTCTCGTTTTGATGTTATTAAAGGCATATCCGGGAATAAATATTGCTGATAAGAATCTCTAATCATCAAAGTTTCTGTGTTTCTATGTTTTTGTTGTAGTTTACTCATAATATTATATCCTATGTTTTATCGTAAATATTCACTGAGTGCCTTCAGGCAACATCGTTGACTGAATATTTACATCTTAATTATACTATAAAAAAATTATAGGGAAAATAATACGCTGATTAATGTTAATTATTTTTGTTTTTAGCGACAATTAAAATTGAGCATTTGTTTTATTCTATTTCCTTTCATTAAAACAAGGAGCGATAATGGCTCTTTCATCAATAAAAAATAAAATTGGTAAAAAAACAAATAAGAGATAAAATATAGAGAAACTTTGTTTGGGAATCTAAACAAATAAGATTTGTTAACTTTATTACAAAAATTTTTATTAAATCCTAAATGTATAATCACATTTAGAGGAGTACCAAATTGAAAAGAATAGCCGTTCTTACAAGTGGCGGGGATGCTCCTGGAATGAACTGCGCTATCAGGTCTGTTGTAAGAGCCGGGCTCGGGGCGGATTTTGAAGTATCTGGAATAAAAAGAGGATATTATGGATTGTTTGAAAAAGACGTTATAAATATGGATTCAAGAAGCGTAGGCAATATTATAAATAAAGGCGGCACCATCCTGCGGACCATCAGATTTCCTGAATTTAAAGAAAAGCAGACAAGAGAAAAATGTTATAAAAACTTACAGGAGCTTGGTATAGAAGGACTTGTTGCTATAGGCGGAGATGGTTCTGCAAATGGTGCATACGCTTTATCCGTAGATTTTGGTTTTCCTGTTGTGTTTATTCCTGCTTCTATTGACAATGATGTTTTTGGAACAGACTGGACAATTGGTTTTGATACGGCTGTAAACACTGCCGTAGAAATAATAGATAAAATAAGGGATACGGCAAGCAGCCATGAGAGGGTTTTTATTATTGAGGTTATGGGAAGAGAACATGGTTTTCTTGCTCTTGATATTGCAATCGCAGCAGGTGCAGAAACAGCCATTATTCCTGAATTTCCTGTTTCAATGGAAAAAATCATCAAAGACCTTGAAGAAAATAAACAAAAAGGAAAACTAAGTTCTCTTATTATTCTTGCTGAAGGAGCTGGAAAAGCGCATGATATTACAGAAAAAATCCATCAGAATTTACCTGACAGGGAAGTGAGATACGTTGTCCTGGGGTATTCCCAGAGAGGAGGCTCTCCCACTTATTTTTCAAGAGAGCTTGCAACAATTTTTGGTTTTGAGGCAATAAAAATGTTCAAGGAAAAGGATTATGGTAAAATGGTGGGGATTAGCGGCAATAAGATTGTAAGGGTAAAACTTTCTGACGTGATTTCCGGTAAAAAGACAATTTCCATGGAAAAATTGGAATTATTGAAATCAATGGCAATATAAGAGTATGGAGAGGGAATAAAATGAGAAGCGACAGTATCAAAAAAGGTTTTTTGAGGGCGCCTCATAGAAGTCTTATGAAGGCAACCGGCCTTACGGACGAGGAGATTAACAGGCCGATTATAGGAATTGTGAATTCCGGCAACGAAATGGTTCCCGGCCATATCCATCTTGACAATGTTGCAAGAGCAGCAAAGGATGGCGTAAGAATAGCCGGTGGAACGCCTGTTGAATTCAGGACCATTGGCGTATGCGACGGTATTGCAATGGGTCATGAAGGTATGAAATATTCACTTGTTTCCAGAGAAGTCATTGCGGATTCTGTAGAAATTATGGCAATGTCACATATGTTTGATGGCCTGGTTCTTATACCCAACTGTGACAAAATAATCCCGGGTATGATGATGGCAGCGCTGAGACTGAATATTCCATCAATTCTTATAAGCGGTGGACCAATGCTTGCAGGTTTTTCATCTGAATTCGGGACAATAGACCTTATTTCTGTATATGAAGCCGTAGGAAAGGTCTCCTCCGGGCAGATGACCGAGGAACAGTTAAAAATAATGGAAGAATATGCATGTCCATCCTGCGGTTCCTGTTCAGGCATGTTTACAGCCAATTCAATGAACTGTCTTTCTGAAGCAATTGGAATGGCTTTACCAGGTAACGGGACAATTTTGGCTGTAACTTCAGAAAGGATAAGACTTGCAAAAAAGGCGGGCATGAAAATAATGGAGCTTGTTGAAAAAGATATAAAACCAAAGGATATTACGACAAAAGAAGCTTTTGAAAATGCCATAACAGTTGACATGGCGATTGGTGCGTCAACAAATACGGTTTTACATCTTCCTGCGATTGCAAATGAAGCAGGAATCAGTCTTTCACTGGACGTTTTTGACAGAATAAGTAAAAAAACCCCTAATCTTTGCAGGATTTCGCCTGCAGGAACACATCATATGGAAGACTTATATCGTGCAGGCGGTATTTATGGTGTTATGAATGAGCTTTCAAGAAAGAATCTGCTTCATATGAATGCCATTACAGTTATGGGTAATAAAATAGGTGATGAAATAAAATCTCAAAAAGTTATGGATAACAGCGTGATTAAAAACATAGATACCCCGTATTCAGAAGAAGGCGGGATTGCAATATTAAAAGGTAATATTGCACCTGATGGGTGCGTTGTAAAACAGTCTGCAGTTATACCACAAATGTTTGTTTGTAAAGGGGCTGCAAAAGTTTTTGATAGTGAGGAAGAGACTATGGAGGCAATTTTAAACAATAAAATTAAAAGAGGAGACGTTGTGGTTATAAGATACGAGGGTCCAAAAGGCGGACCTGGAATGCGGGAGATGCTGTCTGTTACTTCGGCTATTGTGGGTAAAGGACTTGGAGAAAACGTAGCTTTACTTACGGATGGAAGATTTTCTGGCGGCACAAGAGGCGCCTGTATCGGCCACATAAGTCCTGAGGCATCCCTTGGAGGACCGGTTGGATTATTAAAAGATGGTGATATCATTGAGATTAATATTCATGAAAGAAAACTCAATGCGCTTGTATCTGCAGAAGAATTTGCAGATAGAGGCAAAAAGTTAAAAATAAAAGAGAAAAAATTAACCGGTGTTCTTGAAAGATATGCTTCTTTTGTAAGCTCAGCATCAGAGGGTGCGGTTCTAAGAGTCCAAAAATAATATGTTATTACAAAAAATTGAGGCAAAAAAGGGTAATATTACTGAATCTGTCCGGAAAATCAGTGAAAAGGAAAACGTTCCTGCTGAAAAAATTTCAGAATCAGTTGCAAAAGGAAGAACGGTTATTTTAACCCATAAAAATATCTGCTGGACAGGTATAGGCGACTGTCTCCACATAAAGGTAAATGCCAATCTCGGGACGTCCCCAAACGTTGTTGACGTTGACGGTGAACTATCAAAACTTGATAAGGCATGCCAGCTTAAGACAGACACAGTGATGGACCTCAGCACAGGAGGAAATCTTGACATTATAAGAGAAAAAATTGTTCAGGCAAGTCCTGTCCCTGTCGGGTCCGTTCCCATATACCAGGCAGACATAGAAACCGTGGAAGAAAAAGGTTCATTTTCCCACCTGACAGCAGAAAAAATTTTCAGGACGATTGAAAAGCATGCAGAAAGCGGTATTTCCTTTGTAACTGTTCATTGTGGAATAACCCTTGAAAATCTTGAAATGTTAAAAAAGAGTCCAAGGAAAACAGGTGTCGTAAGCAGGGGAGGCTCCTTTATATTTTCATGGATGGCGCTTACAGGCAAAGAAAACCCTTTATATGAGAATTTTGACAGACTGATTGAGATTGCAAAAAAATATGACCTTGTTTTAAGTCTTGGTGATGGATTGAGACCAGGGTGTATTTCAGATGCTACTGATAATTTACAGATTTCTGAAGTTTTGAAATTAGGAAAATTAGCAGGATACGCAAATGAAGAAGGAGTTCAGGTTATCATTGAAGGTCCCGGGCACGTTCCGATAAACCAGATTTTTACTAATGTACAGATTGTAAAAAACATATGTGCATCTGCTCCCCTGTATCTTTTAGGACCTCTTGTTACTGATATAGCCCCGGGTTATGACCATATAACCTCTGCAATTGGGGCAGCAGTTGCCGGCTGGGCAGGTGCTGATTTTATATGTTATGTGACTCCGGGTGAACATCTGACTCTTCCAACAATTGATGACGTTGCTGATGGAGTAGTGGCTGCAAAAATTGCAGCCCATGCCGGGGACATTGCCCGGGATATGCCGGGTGCAAGAAAACAGGATGACCTGATTTCAGAGGCAAGATTTAAACGGGACTGGAAACAGCAGGAAATATTTTCAATAAATCCTGAAAAATTTAAAAAGGTGAGGGAATCACAGGGAATTTTTTCTGATGACGTATGCAATATGTGCGGCAAGTATTGCGCTATGAAGATAATAAGTGATATGCTTAAAACTCCGGTTACTCACTTTTAACCTGGGAAAACTGAAATGGCGGTAAAAAGAATTAGAAAATATGGAGCGGATGTCCTGAGGAAAAAATCTCTTTCCGTGAAAGACATATCAGAAAAAACCATTAAGCTCATACAAAATCTTGAAGATACTTTAAAGAAAAGCAGGGGTGTCGGTCTTTCCGCCCCGCAGCTCGGTGTTTTGGAAAGAGTCTTTATTGCCAATGACCCTGATACCAAAAAGATTATAAAAATTATAAATCCTGAAATAGTTGAAATAGAAGAGTTTGAGATTGATCTGGAAGGATGTTTAAGTTTTCCGGGTGTATATTTTTCAATTAAAAGGCCTGCAAAAATAACAATAACAGGATGGACACCAAGAGGTAAAAAAATAATAATTCCGGCAAAAGGTCTGCTTGCAAGATGTTTTGCGCATGAGCATGACCATCTTAATGGCACGCTGATAATTGATTATGCATCTGAGGAAGAAAAAAAACATTATTCGTTATGATTCCTGAATACATTATTTCTTTTTCAATCAATAAACTCCCGGTTGAAAACGTGGATTGCCTGATTATAGGCGCAGGGGTTGCCGGCCTTCGTGCTTCTCTTGAATTGAAAGGGTTTAACGTTCTGATTGTAAACAAAGAATCCGTTTTTGACAGCTGTTCTTATAATGCCCAGGGCGGAATTGCAGTATCACTTTCATCAGGGGATACCCCGCAATTACATCTTGAAGATACGCTTAAAGCAGGATGTTTCCTTAATAATATAGAATCAGTTAAAATTCTTGTGGAAGAAGGGCCTGCCCGGATTAAGGAACTGATAGACTGGGGTGTGGAATTTGACAGGGAAAACAGTGGCTTTGACTGGACGATAGAGGCTGCACACTCGGTAAAAAGAATTCTTCATTCCCATGGAGATAAAACAGGACAGGAATTGATAAAAACACTTTTAAAAAAGTGTCATGAAAATTCAGGTGTAAAAATTATTGATGGATATTTTCTTGTTGACCTTGTGGAAATTGAATCCGGTATATATGGTGCAATTCTTTTCAACAGGAGAAAGAAAAAACTTCTTTTTGTATCCGCAAAAAAAATTATTCTTGCATCGGGCGGGGCAAGCCAGCTCTACCAGGAAACAACGAATCCTTTTTCCATAACAGGGGATGCACAGTCAGCGGTTTTAAGAAAAAATGGTGTTTTAAGCAGCATGGAATTTGTTCAGTTCCATCCTACGACTCTTTATCTTGCAGGCGCGCCAAGATTCTTGATTTCTGAATCCGTAAGGGGGGAAGGCGGAACGTTGATTGATAAAAATGGCAGGCCTTTTATGGAATCCTACCATCCTTTAAAAGAACTTGCTCCCAGGGACATAGTAAGCAGGGCTATTATTGACCATATGAAAAAGACTTCTTCAATCTGTGTTTATCTTGATATAAAAAAACTTTCCTCTTCATTCATAAAAAAAAGATTTCCGGGTATTTATAAAACGTGTCTTCAATATGGACTTGACATAACAAAGAATCTTATTCCAGTGCGGCCTGCAGCCCATTACTTTATGGGTGGAATAAAAACAGATATATACGGGAAAACATCTCTGGGAAACCTCTTTGCCTGTGGTGAATGTGCAGATGCAGGTGTCCAGGGAGCGAACAGACTTGCCTCCAATTCTCTTCTTGAGGGTCTTGTTTTTGGTTCAAGAGCAGGAAAAACCGTTAAAGAGGAAATAGAAAGGGGTGTGCATAATAAGGAAATTAAAATTTCATATTCAGTAAAACAAAAAGAAAAATTATTTATAGACTGTGATGATTTACGCCGTTCAATAAAAAGCCTTATGTGGAAAAATGTGGGTATAGAAAGACAGGGGGACTTATTAAAAGAAACTATGGAAAGAATTGATAACTGGGCCCGGTATGTGTTTTTCAAGGAATTTTCTGATGTATGGGGATGGGAGGTCCAGAATATGCTTATTCTTGCTAAATCTATCACATTATGCGCTTTAAGAAGACAGGAAAGCAGGGGGGCGCATTATCGGGTGGATTTTCCTGAAACAGATGATATCCACTGGAAGAAACAGCAGACAATAACAAAAAAAGACTTATCCACAGATATGTGATATAATAACTTCAGAAAAGAAAGAAAGGACAAATTATTTTACAAAGGGGGATAATATGTTTCTTGGGATTGTTGCAGGAGTAATAATATTGATATGGCTTATAACCAACACAATAAAGATTGTGCCTGAATATGAAAGAGGTGTTGTATTTAGATTGGGAAGACTGATGGGCTCACGGGGACCTGGGCTTTTTTTACTTATCCCGGGCATTGAAAAAATGGTAAAAATGAGTCTCAGAACTGTTACTTTTGAGGTCACCCCTCAGGAAATGATGACAAAGGACAATGTTCCTGTACAGGTCAATGCCGTTGTATGGTTCAGGATAATAGACCCGTCAAAGGCTGTTGTCAATGTGGAAAACTTTAGTCTTGCAACCATGCAGGTTTCCCAGACAACCCTCAGAAGTGTTCTTGGCCAGGTTGACCTTGATGGACTGCTTTCTGATAGAGACACGATAAATGCCAAGCTTCAACAGATTATAGATGAGCAGACATCACCCTGGGGGATAAAAGTAAGTCTTGTTGAGGTTAAAGACGTCCAGGTTCCTGATACAATGAAGAGAATGATGGCAAGACAGGCTGAGGTTGAAAGGGATAGAAGAGCAAAGGTTATTAATGCAGAGGGTGAATTCCAGGCAAGTGAAAAGCTTGTTGCGGCAGGTAAAAAGATGTCAGAAAATCCTCTTGCCATTCAATTAAGATATTTGCAGACAGCAACAGAGATTGCTGCTTCAGATAAAACCTCAACACTTGTTTTCCCTATACCTGTTGAGTTATTTAGTTTGTTTACTACAAAAATGGTAGAAAATAAAAAACCAGTAGAGAATAAAAAAGAAGATTAAATAACTATAGTTATGCCTGAATTTGAAAACGTTGGCATTGTAGGTTTAGGCCTCCTTGGTGGCTCATTAGGGCTTGCCATAAAAAAAAGGAAGGTTGCAGGAAAGGTTTTGGGATGGACAAGGACGGCTGAAACAATCATAAAAGCTGAAAAGTCAGGGATTATTGATAAGGGATTTACATCTTTTCAGGAGATTGTTAAGGACGCAAATTTTTTAATTCTTTGCGCCCCGGTTTTTTCAAACAATAAATATGTTGAAGACGTTGTCCATCTGAAACCCGGGTTGCTTTTTACGGATATAGGCAGCACAAAAGCCACGATTGTCCAGCATGTTGATGCCTGTTTTTCCAATCCACATAATTTTGTTGGTTCACATCCAATAGCCGGTTCTGAAAAAAAAGGAATTGATTTTGCAGATGCGGATATGTTTAATGATAAGACAATAGTTTTAACCCCAGGGGAGAAAAGCAGTCCCTCATCTTTCAGACATATAGAAAAATTCTGGAAATCTCTCGGTGGAAAAACAATTGTTATGGATGCGGGCAGGCACGATGAGCTCCTTGCATATACAAGCCATCTTCCGCATAGTATAATATTTGCCTTGTGCAGAGGATTAAAAAGAGAGATTGATAAAAAGGGGTTTTTTGTAAGTATTGGAAGCGGACTTAGAGATACTACAAGGATAGCCGGGAGTGATGCACGGGTATGGACTGAGATATTTATAGATAACAGGGATAACGTTTTATCAGCAATTGAGGGATTTAAAACAGAGATTGATGAATTTATTCATCTGCTTCAGGAAAAAGATGAAAACCTGCTTGAAAAATACATGGAAGAGGCAAAAAACGTCAGAGAAATCATTGAAAAAAATGGACAGAAAAGAACTACTGAAAAAAGTTAAAAGGGTGGTAATAAAAATAGGAACACAGGTTCTAATCCATACAAACAACAGGGTGGATACCTCTATAATGGAGCATCTCGGGGAACAGGTTGTATGGCTTATTTCCCATGGGAAAGAGGTTATTATTGTTACCTCCGGCGCCATTGGTGCAGGTATCCAGATACTTGGATGGAAAAAAAGACCTGAAAAGATTGAAAAGCTCCAGGCTGCAGCAAGCGTGGGGCAGAGCAGGCTTATGAGATTTTATGAAAGGATTTTTCGTGAGGAGGGGTATAACGTGGGACAGGTTCTCCTTACAAGGGACGTATTTGAAATTAAAGATAGAAGAGAAAGGGCAAAGATAACCCTTCAGACTCTTCTTGGGAACAAAATTATACCAATAATTAATGAAAATGATGCCATAGCAATTGAAGAGATAAAATTTGGCGATAATGATTATCTTTCTTCTCTCGTTGTCCATCTTCTTAATGCGGATTGTCTTGTTTTACTTACGAATGTAGACGGGTTTTGTTATCTTGACCCAAAACATAATAATAATCCAAAGCCGGTAAAAGAAGTAATATGGATAACGGAACAAATAAAAAAAATAAAACAAATTGCCAGGGAAGGTGTGCCCTCTTTAAAGGGTAGCGGCGGAATGGTATCCAAGATTGATGCGATTGAGAGAGTTTTGAGAGATGGGAAGAATAATAAGTTCTGTATTATTGCAAATGGCAAAAAACCGTGGGTACTTAAGGATATTTTTCAGGGAAAAGACGTAGGAACAATCTTTCTCCCTGATTGAAATTCTGACATAAAAAGAAAATAACAGGATAAGTTTGGGGTAAATACTCATTGAACGGTGTTTGAAATAAGTTTGGATTGTCTTTGAATCTTTGTTTGAAAGAATGTTTTTACAAAGAAGAGAAGAGCAATCCATAACTTATCTCTTACTTCAGGAAAATATTATGAACTGGAAAGAAAAACTAAAAGAAGAAATCAAACGTGCCAGGGATGCGTCTTTTGAATTTTCACAATTGGCAACGGAAAAAAAGAATGAGTTTCTTTTAATTCTTTCATCTTTGCTGGAAGAAAAAAAAGACAGAATAATTCATGAAAATTCAAAAGACATAGAAAAATGCAGAAAAAATAATTATTCAAAAGCTTTTATAGACAGGCTGCTCTTAACCTCTGAAAGAGTAAGTAAGATGTCGGATTCCCTGAAAAGAGTTGCTCTTTTAAAAGACCCTGTGGGGGAAATATTTCATCAGGATGTAAGACCCAATGGCATGGTAATAAAAAAAATAAGAGTCCCGATAGGCGTTATAGGGATTATCTATGAATCACGGCCTGACGTAACCATTGAGGCTGCAAGTCTTTGTATAAAATCAGGTAATTGTGTCCTGCTTAAAGGCGGGAAAGAATCAATCAATTCAAACAGGATTTTAACATCTCTTATAAAAGAAGCCCTTGAAAAAACAGGAATAAATTCAAATGGCGTGTGTTATATGGGAGCCAGCGGCAGGCAGTCTGTAAGATATATATTAAAAATGAAAGAGTATATTGACCTTATTATTCCAAGAGGCGGAACGTCCCTTATTGAAACTGTGTCTGAACATAGTCTTATTCCTGTTATAAAACATTATAAAGGGGTTTGCCATACTTATGTTGACAGAGATGCTGACCTTACAATGGCGCAGGAGATTTGTTATAATGCCAAGGTTCAAAGGCCTGCTACGTGCAATGCTATGGAAACGCTTCTTGTTCACATTGACATTGCAAAAGAATTTCTTCCTGACATGGTAAAAAAATTCAGGGATGCAGGTGTGGAAATGAGAGGATGTCCTGAAACGTTATCAATAGTAGATGCTATTATTCCCGCGGCAGAAAAAGACTGGTCTGAAGAATACCTAAACTTGATTCTTTCAATAAAGATTGTTAAAGACGTTGATGAAGCCATTGCACATATAAATAAATACGGGACAAAGCATTCTGATGCCATAGTTACAAGTAATAAAAAAACTGCAGAAAAATTTTTATTATCTGTAGATTCTGCCTGTGTATATCATAATGCATCAACCCGTTTTACAGATGGCGGTGAATTTGGAATGGGTGCGGAAATCGGTATCAGTACGGACAAGCTCCATGCAAGAGGACCTATGGCTCTGGAGGAGCTTACGATTTACAAATATTTAATATATGGAAATGGCCAGATAAGAAGCTAAATTTGAGGTTCTGTCAAATAAGAAATGAAATAAATATACCTGATAGCGAATTGCACAGTCACAGGAACAAAACAAGAAGAAAAGCGTCAGCGTTCGTGCAATCAGACTTTAGTCTCTTTGCAAAAACATGTTTGAACTCGCTGGCCGCAGTAGTATGCGGACAGGAGTGAGTTGTTTTTGGCACGATTTCTTTGTAGTTTTGTCTGTGACGGAGCACCTGAGCGGACAGGTATATTTATTTCATTTTTGACAGAACCAAATTTTAATCAGGGAGAAAATGATGGCAAAAAAAAATAATCTTGGAATTTTGGGCGGTTCTTTTGACCCTCCTCATATAGGACATCTTGTTATAGCAGAAACATCCCTTCAGCAGTTCCATCTTCAGAAGATTATTTTTATTCCATCGGGTATACCTTCACATAAGTTCTTACCCGTAGCAGGCAGTTTTGACAGATTTAAAATGGTTGAACTTGCCATAGAAGATAATCCACGTTTTGAAGTGGCTGACATAGAGATCAGGAATACTTCTGTCTCTTATACGTATGGGACTGTTTTACAAATCAGGAAAAAATTTAAAAATACGGCTCTTTTTTTTATACTCGGCAGTGATGCATTTCGTATTATTGATAAATGGAAAAATATTGCATCTTTATCTAAAGAGGTCACATTTTTAATTGCATCCCGGAATAAAAAATCTCAGAAAACCGGGACAGATTTTTCTTTTCCTCTTAAATATTTTATTATTAATAACCCTTTTATAGATGTATCATCAAGTTCCATAAGAAATTTTTGCAGGGAGAAAAAATCCATAAGATATCTTGTTCCGGAAAAAGTAAGGAAATATATTGAAAGGAAACGTTTATATGAATAATGAGATATTTGAAAAAGCAGAAAAAGAAATAGAGATTGCACAACATGGAATTAAAAATATAAGTGACAATGAAAAATTGGAACAATGGCGTATAAAATATTTTGGCAGGAAAGGGTTGATCTTATCTTTTACACAGAAAATCGGAGGACTTCCTGAGGAGTTAAGACCGCTGGCAGGCAGGAAAATAAATGAATGGAAAAATTATCTGAATTCTCTTTATGAGAATAAGAAAAAAGAGATAATTTCCTCTTCAGCAATAAAAGAAACGTTCCATCATGGCAGTATGCCTTTATATACGTATCCAGGAAAAGAACCTGATTATGCTTATCTGCATCCTCTTACCATTGTTACAAAAAATATGGTTGATATTTTTAAAAAAATGGGTTTTGGTATTCATACGGGTCCTGAGATTGAAACAGATTATTATAATTTTTCTGCCTTGAATACGCCGGAAAATCACCCGGCAAGGGATATGTGGGATACCCTGTATCTTGATTATCATGAAAAAATTCTTCTACGGACACATACAAGTCCTGTCCAGATAAGGATAATGAAAAAAATCAAGCCGCCTTTTCGCATAATTGCCGTTGGAAAATGTTTCCGCCGGGATGCATTTGATTCTTCACATTCTCCTGTATTCCACCAGATGGAAGGATTAATGGTAGGGCATGGGATAAATTTTGCCCATCTTAAAGGGATATTGATATATTTTCTGAAAGAATTATTCGATTCTGAAATAAAGGTGAGATTTTTACCTGCATATTTCCCATTTACGGAGCCAAGTGCGGAGATTTCCATTTCATGTGTTATCTGCAAAGGCAAAGGATGTTCCACGTGCGGAGGTAGCGGGTGGCTGGAGATTCTTGGAGCCGGAATGGTCCATCCTGAAGTTTTTGGAAATATTTCTCGGAAAGACCCTGCTTATTCTCCTGATAAGATTACAGGTTTTGCATTTGGAATGGGGATAGAAAGAATAGCAATGTTAAAATATGGCATTGATGATATCAGGCATTTTTACAACAATGACATAAGGTTTATCAGTCAATTTGGTTAACTTACCATAGGAACGGAAAAAATAAATAATGAAATACTCTTATGAAGGAATCAGAGAATATCTTGAAGGAAATTATTCAGTTGATGAGCTTAAAAATTTCCTTGAAAAATTAGGGCTGAACCCTATTATTTTAGAGGGGGATTCCCCTGGGGAATTTGAGATTGAAATACCTTCCAATCGTGCAGATTTAACGTCTATTACAGGTCTGGCAAGAAGTCTGCTCCCTTTAGGAGACTTTAAATTTCATTTTCCGGATTTTAAAATTATCACACATACAGATAAAAAGCTTCCTGTTGAAATTTCTTCTTATGAAGATTGTTATTGTTATGCAGGCAGATGTATTGAAAACGTAAAAGTATCGCCTTCATCCTGCTGGCTGAAAAAAAAGGTTGAATCTGCAGGTTTTCGCAGCGTAAATAACGTTGTGGACATTACGAATTTTGTTTTCTGGGAATTAGGACAGCCTATGCATGCATTTGATAAAGACCTTATTAATTCAAAGATTTTTGTCCGGAGAGCATCTGATGGTGAACAGATTGTAACCCTTGATGGCGTAAAAAGAACATTAAACAGGGAAATTCTTGTGATTGCTGATAACTTCAGGCCTGTTGCCATTGCAGGGATAATGGGCGGGGTTAATTCACAGGTAAATGAAAAAACAACAAATCTTTTTCTTGAAAGTGCATTTTTTAATCCGGCTATTATAAGAAAATCCTCTAAAATACTCGGATTGCGGACTGAGGCATCCTCTAAATTTGAAAAAAATATTGATCCTGAAATAATTGTTACCGCCCTTGATAGATGCTGCAAATTGATAAATGAGCTCTGCGGGGGGGAGACAGGTGAATTAATACTGACGGGTTCTTATAAAACAAAGGAAAGAGTTATCTCTCTTGGTTTTACCAGGCTCAATAGCTATCTTGGATATGATGTTTCCGTTAATCTTGTAGAAGAAATTTTTAACAGATTGGGGTTCCAGACCGGAATTTCAGGAGACCTGCTTAACGTTTCTGTCCCATCGTACAGGCAGGACGTTATACATGACGTGGATTTGATAGAGGAAATTGCAAAATATCATGGCTATGAAAAAATTCATGAAGAAATACCTGTTGCAGTGATTACGCCATCAGAAGATGATTCAACGATTTTTTTTATAAATGAAACAAAAGATATTCTTACAAAATTGGGTTTTTCAGAAGTAATTAATCTTGGACTCGTAAGCATGGATGAAATAAATAATTTTGAGATGGGTAATCTAAACCCTGTTGAAATTTTAAATCCTGTTTCAATGAATTTTTCGCATTTAAGGCCATCTCTTGTTATTGAGCTTTTAAAAAATTTTCAGAGAAATTCAGCGTATAAAAATGAAAATCTTGCTTTATTTGAAATTGGAAATACATACTTTTTATCTGACAATAAACCAACTTCTGATATGGCTGTTTCTCTGGGTATTATGGATACAGGGGACCATTCTGGATTTAAGGGTTTTTCCACGTTTAAGGGTAAGATTGAATATTTTTTGAAAACGTATTTTTATCCTGTACAGGTACAGGATTATGTAATAGATTTTGAGCGGGATGAAAGGAATACAGGTATCTATTATAATATTATTTTAGAGAATATTCCGGCAAAAGAGCCTCAAAAAGATATTTTGGGATTTATTTTTGAACCGGCACAATCTCTTCTTGAAAAATACGACCTGCAGGGTAAGGAGATTTTTATTTCCCAGATTGACCTTGAAGTACTTAAAAATAAAGGATTTTTAAAATCGTATTTTGATAAAAATAAAACTCCTTCTATTTCCCCGATTCGCAGGGACCTTTCCCTGGTAGTAAAAGCCGGACCTGAATCCGAATGGAGATTTATTGTGGATAATCTCTATATCCCGGAATTGCTTTCTGCAAAAGATAAAATTAAAATTTTTGACATATATTCTTTCAGTGCCCGGGAAAAAAAAGAATTACAGAAAAAATTTGGATTTAAAGAACCTGTTGATATTCTCGGGCTCGGTATTTCAATCTTTTTCTCAAATGAAAAAGGTAATCTTACAAAAGATAACATTGATAATAAGGTTCATAAAATAATAGAGACATTAGAAAAATCAGGGGTCAGATTACGACATGAACAAATATAATGTTAAAATATTGGATAGAAACTATATTCTTGTTACAGAAAAGAACGGGGATTTTGTGGAAAAGTTGGAAAACATAGTTAATAAAACCCTTAAAAAAATAAGGGCTGAACTTCCAGTCTATGATTTTGTTGATTCATTTATAACGTATATTTTTCAGCTTTTTGAACAGTGTGAGGATAATGAACTGAAATTAAAATATTTAGATGAAAAAAACATAAATTCAAGAAAAAAACTGAAGTATTTAAAGGAGGAGATAAATACTTATATAGAAAAATATACTCGTTAAAACATTGACATATAGTCTATTAAATATTATAATAAACTCGTAAATACTCAGTGAATGGTGTTTGAAATAAGTTTGGATTGTCTTTAAATCTTTATTTGAAGCATTTATCTTTATAAAGATATAAAGAGCAATCCATAACTTATCTCTGAACATTTTCATTTCAATCACTGAGACGGGGTTTACTGAATATTTACAAACTTTTATAAACTTTTTTGCGGGGTGGAGCAGTGGTAGCTCGCCGGGCCCATAACCCGGAGGTCGGCCGTTCAAATCGGTCCCCCGCAACAAAAATTATTTTTATCGGAGAATTAGGCCTAAATATATAAAATATGTAAAAAAACAGACAAAATCATAGAATAATGATAGGAAAATCAAAAATTGAGGCAGTTGACTTTGGTTCATCTCATATAAGAGTGCTGGAAATTTCTTTTAGAGGTGAACGGCCGGTTATCTCATATTACAATGAACTTGATATTTCCACAGTTCCACCTGAAAAAAGAATTGATACAATTAAAACAGAAGGGAAGCAATTCTTTAAAAAGATCCCCTCTAAAAGAATTATCATTTCTCTCCCGGGCAGAGGTATTTTAATCAGAACGGTTACTACCCCTAAAATCGTTTCCAAAAAATTAAAGAATATTTTAAAATTTGAAATTCAGCAGCAAATACCTTTTCCTATAGAAGTTGTTGAGTGGTCATACCAGATATTTTCAGAAATTGAAAATAATTTTCAGGTTTTTCTTTGTGCAATCAAAAAAGACCTTGTGAATGAATTTATTTCTTATTTTAATCCATTCAATCTTGATATTGAACATCTTGAAACGGATTTTTTTGCTCTCTATAATCTTTTCAGATTTTCCCCGTACTTTAATGAAAACAAGTGTCAGGGGGTACTTGAAATAGGAGCAAGGTCTTCCAATCTTATAATTTTACATAAGGAAAAAATTTTAATGAGGGCGCTGACAACTTCCGGAGATACTATTACGTCTTCAATATCTGAGGCCGGGCAGATTGAATTTGGTGAAGCCGAAAAGATGAAGATAGAAAAAGGATTAGATCTGCCGGCTGTTTCTTCTGCGATGGAATCTTTGCAGAGAGAAGTACAAAACTCACTGGACTACTGGAGATATACTATCAAGGGACAGGATATTAACGAAAT
>JAMDAS010000006.1 GCA_023484085.1 Candidatus Omnitrophota bacterium | reverse complement strand
AAAAGGTAAAGACCGACTAACCCACAGCAAAATGTCTCCACGACAGTTGAAACTTGCAACAATTCTTGAGATAGAGAAAATCATGCTTTGAGGGTAATACAGTCAAAACTTTATAACTCCGCTACTACCAATGGATTTCAGTGATTTTAAAAAATAAAACGGAAACTCAGGCTAAATATGCAATTTTACCCACTATTCAGAAAGAACAATAAAACTATATCCGGAGCCATTACTAAGAAGACCTGATATGTTATTCATCTCAAACAACAAAAAATATGTGGCAGAAATAGAACTCACATACAGAAACAGCAAAAAAACAAAACAAATCATTGCCTATTGGGTATATGCAATCCAAAAACACAAAATAGACTATTATATATTCCTATCAGACACAAACGCAAAAACACAAAGACTATAAAACATCATACAAAACCAGAAAAACCAATTCATATAGATATCATTACCCGACCCGGAACCCTGTTTGGCCAGAAACAATACAGACAGGAAAAAATACTAATAGACAAAGAAACCCTCACTAAAATCAAAACAGGAAAAATAGGAAGCATTACTCCGGCATTATTTTCAGATTGATTTTTATTTTTCAATGAGGTATTATAACTATGGAGATTTAAAGATATGGATTTCAATAAAAAACAATTTAAAATTATCATTGAACAGGATGAAGATGGGTATTTTGTAGGAAGTGTTCCTAGTCTTCCCGGCTGTCATACACAGGCAAAAGACTTAAAAACACTTCGGACAAGAATTAAAGAAGCAATTTCTCTTTGCCTGGAAGTAGCGCAAGAAGACAAAGAATATTTATCCATGATAAACGATTTTGCCAGTGAGCCGGTTTTTATTGGTATGGAAACCATTGAAGCATGAAAACCCTTCCTTTGGTAAAACCCAGGGAATTAATTGTTATTCTTATTAAAATTGGATTTATTAAAATCAGACAAAAAGGTTCACATGTTTTTTTCAAACATCCTGATGGCAGAACAACCCTGGTCCCTTTCCATAAAGGAGATGATACGATAATTGTCAAAAGGTGAAAAACTCTGGATAATATAAAATAAAAGAACTTGTCCGTAGTAGATAGGTTATAGGTTGAATTTTTTCTTGGGGCTTAATTGACCCCGTAAAGGAGATACAATGAAAAAAACAAAATTTAAAGTTTTTTTGGAATATGATCCTGAATATCAGGGTTTTGTCGCTGAGGTTTTATCTCTTCCCGGTTGCATGTCCCAGGGGAAAAGCGAAGAAGAAGCTATACAAAATATAGAAGAAGCCATAAAGGGATATCTAAAGGTTTTGCGGGAAAAACATAAAACTGTACCTTCCGAAGAAGTTAGATATGTAGAGGTAGGCATCTGATGGGGAGACTTTCTAATATTTCAGGTCGGGAGACGGTAAAAATATTATCAAAAATTGGCTATCAACAAGTACGTCAAGAGGGAAGCCATATGATTTTATATAATCCAAAACCAGGTTTTCCAATTTTATCTATCCCTGACCACAAAGAAATTGCTCCTGGACTTCTTAGGGCACAGATTAAAAGAGCAGGGTTGAGCGTAGAGGATTTTCTTAAACTAAAAAAGGGTTAAATAGAAAGGTGGTAAAAATGGCAGAAATAAAAGGCAGATGCATGGAATGTAAGATTTTCACTTTTTACAATAAGAAGACCTTTTCAGCCTTTTTTCCAAACTTTCAAGAAAACAAGAAGAATAAAGTTTTGTTTCTTTAAAATTCTTGATAATTTCTTTTACGTCTTTTGTAGGAGGAGGTGAAAAAATATCTTCTTTTTCTTCTATTACACCACGTAAATACTCATATCTTAAAGTTTTTTCCCATAATTCATGGTATTCTTTTTTGGGAATAGTTATAGTTTCCATATATTTATTATAACAAATATCAATACCTTTTCAAATTGTAAGTATTCATTGTGAAATATATATAAAGAATCTATCCCCTGACTTGTCCAAATTAGTGCGACAAAGATAATTTTTTCAGCAAAGTTAAGGTTTCATCTGAGACTTCTGTCCTTATAGTAAATTCCTCATTAGTAATGGTATTTAAAAGCCTTACGTCGGTAACTGTTCTTAATAGTTTGATTATTGCTTTTGTTGATTTCCCACTCCGTAGTTCCATGTATTTACATACAGCAAGTGCCATAAAACAAAATGAACCTCCCTGTGGCAAGCCACAGGGTATCAAAAACCTAAAACAATTCCATCTGTTTTAGGTTTTCTTTTGGTTTACCTTGTTTCTGACAGCATTTCCGGAAACCGGACTGGATGTGAGCAGACAACTTAATGGAAGGCTTGCACCTCTTGTTTCTCCATTTAGTATCTGGACATACAAGGATGAGTCGGACCCAACATTATGGAACACACCGAAGATCCAATTACGATTTCTGTCATCTCAAAAAGCAGCGACGCTCTTGAAAAAACAGGGATAGGGTAATCAGGTAATATTATTGGGATATTTTGGGGACATTTACCTCATAAGGGAAAATGCGGTTATAAAATTTTACAAGTTTTTGGTTTACCTGTAAAAGTATATTATTCAACATAAAAATTATTATTGTAGAAATAATGCTTACTATTAAAGAGCCTGCAATGTCAAACGGGAAATGTACTCCTGTAAATACCCTTGAAAGTCCGCCAATTGCTGCCAGACAAAAAAGTCCTATCCCTGCTGTCCTGTATTTATTAAAGAAAAAAACAGCAAGAGATATTGAAAACATAAATGTCGCATGGTCGGATGGAAATGATGAATCCGGCTTATGTGGTATAAGAAGCTTACCGAGATGAAGCATAAATGGTCTGGGATGAAAATAAAAAAGGCCAATCAGAAAATTTATAAACAACCCGAGAACGGCATTCCATATAACCAATAAAAGGGTTTCCCTGGAGACGTCATCAGTTTTTTTGAAAAACCAGTAATATAAAAGTACTGCAATAAAAATCAAAGGTAAATATATTGCAAATAGTTTGATGACTGCATCAAGAACCGGGTTTACTCCTGCAAACCTGTTTATGCTTAAAAATAATGAATCGTTTATTCTATTTAACAGAATCATAATTTTCGTTTTTTGACCTCATAATACTAAAAATCCAGAATGCCCCGATTAAAAATAAGATACCGCCGAAAATCTGTGCCGGGTATAAATTAAAAAAAGAGGTGGGAATAAGGTCTCCCCGTAAGCCGTCTAATCCATATCTTAAGATCCCATACAGGATAAGATACCAGCCTACTATTTCCCCGTCCTTATGTTTTTCCATGTAGAATAAAAAAAGAATCAAAAATATTATCAGATTTCCTGCTAATTCAAACAAGGATACAGGATATACTTTATATGCAAGAAAAGGAATCTTTACACCCCAGATACCTGTGGTTTTTATCCCGTAGAAACATCCCCCGAGAAAACAGCCGAGCATTCCTATTGCCTGGCCAACCGGCGCACTCAGGGATACCATATCCAGGGTGGGAAGCACATTAAGTTTGTGTGCCTTTAAAAAAATAATCAGGGATATAAGAGCCAAAATAACAGCACCCTCCATGGAAAGTGCTCCATCCCTTATGTTTAACACTTCAAATGGATGGGCTGAGTAATAATGATAATTTATAAGAACACTTAGCAGTCTTGCCCCGATTAGACCGTAAAAAACAGTGATAAAAATAATTCTTTCAAGAGTATTATCAGGATATGATTTTTCTTTTGCAAATTTTTCAAATAAAAAACTGCTGACAATAATAGCAATGGCAATCATTACGCCATACCAGTAAACAACAAAATTCCCTATTTTAAAGAATACAGGGGCCATTTTTTCTCCATGTTTGTAAAATATATATACATACCCCGATTACAATACAGGAGTCTGCCAAATTAAACACAGGCCATATACGAAGATTTATATAGTCAATAACAGCATGATACCGGATTCTGTCAAAAAGATTTCCCAGAATACCACCTGCGATTAATCCCAGGCTTAAAAAGGAGAATCCTGATAAAATACGTGACATTTTATGTACAAATAAAATTATGAACAGGACAGCAATAATGGAAAACAGGATTAAAATAATCTCATATCTTCCTTTATTCAGCCATCCAAAAAGTATTCCTTTATTTCTTATATTGGTTATATATAAATAAGAGAAAATTTTTACTGAATAATTTTCAGGAACCCTGTTGTTTATGAAGAATTTTAAAAATCTGTCAGAAAAAAAAATAATCACAAGGGTCAGGTAAAAAATTATTTTAGAATCTTTCTTCAAACAAAATTCTCCTTTTTTTCCATCTTATTCTGACATTCTATACAATATTTTGTGTAGGGTATGGCTTTCAGCCGTTTAACAGGGATAGACTTATTACAGTTTTCACATATACCATATTTTTTCAGGTCTATTTTTTTAAGAGCTTCCTCTATAAGCTGGAGTATATTACTTTCTGAAGAGGTAAGATTAATTTCCAGGTCTTTTTCCACAGCATCACTCCCAAGTTCGGCAATATGAGTGGGAACACCAACAGTATCAGATGCATTACCCCTTAAATTATTTTCAGTGGTCTCTTCAAGTTGTCCCAGACTTTTCAAAATTCTTAATTTTTGTTTAAGTAATAAATCTTTATATTCTTTTGTCGGCACTTGTTTTCCCCCCTATTTCTAATTGAGCTAAAGTAGGAAATAAGTTCCGGATTGCTCTTCTCTCCGCCAATCTTTTAGGCGGATCAAAGACAATCCAAACTTATTTCAAACACCGTTCTACTTGAGTATTTACTTCCTTTTTATTAAAGTGGATTTTAAAAATCAGGGCTTTTCTTCTTCAGTCTCTGCCCGTACTGGCGCGGGAGCTATGTCTGCTATTTCATCCCCTTCATCCAGCTTGATAAGTCTTACTCCCTGGGTGTTGCGCCCGATTTTTCTTATGTCTTCCACGGGCATCCTTATTGTTTGCCCATTTTTTGTCTGGATAATAAACTCCTCTTCATTATCGCCTACAATCATTGTCTTGACAAGAGTCCCTGTTTTTTTGGTTATTTTAAGGTCAATAATGCCTTTTCCAGCTCTTTTTTGGGTTCTATAAAATTTTAAGAAGCTTCTTTTCCCGATTCCATGTGAAGACACTGAAAGAATGTCACCCACGGGATTTTCTGATGGGAATACCTCCCCGCTGATTACCTCGTCATTCGCTTTTTTAAATCTTATTCCAATAACACCCATACCCGTTCTTCCAATTTCTCTCGCCTGTTTTTCAGAAAATCTTATACACATGCCATATTTTGTGAAAAGCATTACGTCATTATTACCATCTGTAAGCTTGACATCAATAAGTCTATCACCGGGTTTCAGGTTAATACCTATTATTCCAGCCTGTCTTGGATGACTATAGGAAATAAGCTTTGTCTTTTTTACAATACCTTTTTTTGTAAACATTAACAGGGATTTATCAGATAAAAATTCATTTATGGTAATCACAGAAGCGATTTTTTCCTCAGGTGGTATCTTTAAAAGATTTACAAGAGGTTTGCCTCTTGCTATTCTGGTGGCTTCCGGCAGAAGATAAGCTTTAAGCCAGTGGACTCTACCGGTTTCCGTGAAAATCAAAAGCTGGTCAGTGGTTGAACAGGTAAAGCTATGCTTGACAAAATCCTCTTCTTTTGTCTGGACACCAATGATACCCTTTCCTCCCCGCCTTTGCCTTCTATATGTTTCAAGTGGTAATCTTTTTATATATCCATGATATGAGATTGTAACGACTATATCTTCCGGGCGGATAAAATCTATTTCACTCATTTCTCTTATTTCTTCTGCTATTTCCGTTCTTCTTTCATCGCCAAACTTTTTTTTCAAATATTCAAGCTCTTCCTCAATCAGCGTATCTATTTTTTTCTTACTGGCAAGTATACTCTTTAATTCGGAAATCTTTTTCTCTATCTCTCTGACCTCTTTTTCAATCTTTTCCCTTTCAAGCTTCGTTAATCTGCCAAGTGGCATTTCAAGAATTGCATTTGCCTGTTTTTCAGTAAGCCTGAATTCTTTTTGAAGAAGAGTCCGCGCCTCTTCAACTTCGCTGGAACCTCTTATAAGTTTGATAACCTTATCCATGTTATCAACCGCAATTTTCAGTCCTGAAAGAATATGATGTCTTTCCTCAGCTTTTCTCAGGTCATACTGGGTTCTTTTTGTAATTATTTCTCTTCTGTGTTCAATAAAGAGTAAAAGCGTATCTTTTAATGGTAAAAGTTTGGGCTGTTTGTTTACAAGCGCGAGATTAATAATTCCATAAGATGTCTGGAGTTGTGTATGCCTATATAACTGGTTGATAATAATGTCAGTGTTTTCCCATTTTTTTACTTCAAGAACTATTCTCATCCCCTCTTTGTCAGATTCATCCCTGACAGCAGAAATTCCTACAATTTTTTTCTCATCTACGAGGGCTGCAATGTTTTCTACAAGTGTGCTTTTGTTCACCTCATAAGGTATCTCTGTAATAACCAGGCTGGTATGACTGTTTTCCTCTTCAATTTTTATCCTGCCTCTTAATATGATTATACCTTTTCCTGTTTTATATGCCTCGTATATTCCCTGTTTTCCACAAATTGTCCCGCCTGTGGGGAAATCAGGAGCGGGTAAAACCTGTATAATCTCTTCAAGTGAAATGTCAGGTTTTTTTAAAACGTTTATAAGCGCGTTTGAAACCTCTGTTATGTTATGCGGTGGAATGTTGGTCGCCATTCCGACGGCAATCCCTGAAGAACCATTTATCAGAAGATTGGGGACTTTACTGGGAAGAATGGAAGGTTCCATCAAAGATTCATCAAAATTAGGCAGAAAATCCACGGTTTCTTTTTCAATATCCGCAAGAATTTCCATAGCCAGAGGGCTAAGCCGCGCCTCTGTATACCTCATGGCTGCCGGTGGGTCCCCATCAATTGAACCAAAATTACCCTGTCCATCAATAAGCGGGTACCTGAGACTAAAACTCTGTGCCATTCTTGCAATAGAATCATATATGGCAGCATCTCCATGCGGATGGTATTTTCCCATTACCTCACCAACAATACGGGCGCTTTTTTTGAATGGTTTCCAGGATTCAACCCCTAATTCAAGCATTCCATAAAGTATCCTCCTGTGGACAGGCTTTAGCCCATCTTTTATTTCCGGAAGTGCCCTGCCTACAATAACACTCATCGCATAATCCAGATATGAATTTTTCATTTCATCTTCAATTCCAACCTGAATTATTCTTTCTTTAAATGAGAGATTTTCTTCCAAGAATTCCTCCTTAAATATCTATGTTTTTTGCTTCAAGGGCATTAGAGTAAATAAAATTTTTCCGGGGTTCAACCTGTTCCCCCATTAGAATTGTAAATAAATCCTCTGCTTTTATGGCATCCTCTATTGTGATTTTTTTCAGCATCCTGCTTTTTACGTCCATCGTGGTTTCCCATAACTGCTGCGGATTCATTTCACCTAATCCTTTATATCTCTGGATGTTAAGACCTTTTTTACCGTTTTCCTTGAGCTCATCAAAAAGTTTTTCAAAGGGTATTTCATAATCACCTGTATCCTTTTTCAGAATAAATATTTCCTCCCAAAAAATATTATCCAGTCCAAGTTTTTTTATTTCAGATATAATCTTTTCACACTCTCTTGACTCAAAAATTTCTGTAATCTTATATGTTCCTGAAAAAAGAGATGAGTTATTCAATTGATTCTTTTCCATAAATCTGGACAGTTCATCATCAGAATAAAATTCGTATTCCTTACCATTAACGTCTATCTTATACGCAGGAAGAAAGCCTGTTTTGGGATTGATTTTTTTCATATATTCTTTTAGAGCAAGTTTTTTCTTGTCAAATACTGCTGACAGGTGCATAAACCTTTTTGAAATACCGGCAATTTTCTTTACTTCAGCATTGGTCAGCTGTTTTTTGGAATGTTTTATATAAAACTCCATCTTTTCACTGCCCAGGTCAAGAAGTATGTTTTCCATATGGGTATCAGTTTCAACATACATTTCTTTTTTCCCCTTTTTAACCTTGTATAGAGGAGGCTGGGCTATATAACAATATCCCTGTTTTATCAGTTCAGGCATCTGTCTATAAAAAAATGTAAGCAGAAGTGTTCTGATATGAGCTCCATCCACATCTGCATCCGTCATGATAATAACTTTACTGTATCTTAATTTGGAAACATCAAATTCCTCTCCATAACCTGCGCCTATGGCGCTTATTAACATTCTTATTTCATTGTTACCGAGAACCTTATCAAGTCTTGCTTTCTCAGTGTTGATTATTTTACCCTTTAAAGGAAGAATTGCCTGGAATAGTCTGTCTCTTCCCTGTTTGGCGCTCCCGCCTGCAGAATCCCCCTCTACAATAAAGATTTCTCTTATTTTGGGGTCCTTGCTTGAACAATCCGCCAATTTTCCCGGCAGACTGCCTGTCTCAGAAAGTTTTTTCCTTGTAAGTTCACGCGCTTTCCTGGCTGCCTCTCTTGCTTTATAAGCAGTAAGGGATTTGTTTAAGATGTCTCTTGCACATTCAGGATGCTCCTCAAGAAAGATATACATTTTTTCAAATGTTGAGCTCTCAACAACAGGTTTTATACTGGAATTCCCCAGCTTTGTTTTTGTCTGTCCTTCGAACTGCGGCTCGGGTATTTTCAGACTTATTACGGCTGTCAACCCTTCTCTTATATCTTCTCCACCAAGGGTTGTATCGGCTTCAAGCAGTTGATATTTTTTTCCGTATTCATTGATGCTCCGTGTGAGTCCGCTTCTAAATCCTGTCAGGTGCGTTCCACCCTCTCTTGTATTTACGTTATTTACAAAAGAAAGAATCGTTTCATTATATCCATCATTATACTGCAGGGCAATCTCCACTTCTGTATCTCCATCTGTCTTTTTAAAATAAATAGGAGACGTAAACAGTAATGTTTTATTTTTGTTTAATTCCTCCACAAAGGATACCAGACCCCCGCCAAACTGAAATTTTTCCGTTCTTCCTTTTCTTTCATCATCAAATTTTATGACTATACCAGGGTTTAAAAATGCGAGTTCCCTTAGCCTGTTTGCAAGAATATTATCATCAAATTCAATAGTTTCAAATATTTCAGGGTCAGGCTTGAAGGTTACCTTTGTACCTATTTCTTTTGTTTTTCCGATTATTTTCAGTTTTGATACAGGCAGACCTTTTTCATACTTCTGGTGATAGAGCTGTCCGTCTTTTTTGATTTCCACTTCCAGCCATTCTGATAAAGCATTAACAACCGAAACACCCACACCATGAAGTCCTCCTGAAACCCTGTACGTCTTCTTGTCAAACTTTCCTCCTGCATGAAGCATGGTAAGAACAACTTCAACTGCAGGTTTATTTTCTGTTTTATGAATGTCAACGGGAATCCCTCTTCCATTATCATCCACGGAAACACTGTTATCAGAATGTATAACAACCTCTATTGAATTACAAAAACCAACAAGACATTCATCAATACTATTATCCACGACTTCATAGACAAGATGATGCAGACCAAAAATAGAAGTATCGCCTATATACATGGCGGGTCTTTTTCTGACTGCTTCAATCCCGCTTAAAACCTGTATGTTTGTTGCATCATATTTTGCCTGGATTTTATCCTTTTCTTCCATAGAACTCCTTTTTTCCGCTTCTTTTTTAAAAATTACAAATTTATCCTGATATTATACCATTTATTTTTTATTTTCAAAAAATTTAATCAGGACCATGAATTTTTGATAGTCAAATGAACAATATGATATACTCTGAAAGAGAGAACAGGAATAAATGGAATTCAAATCTATAATTGCAGGACCTTTTGAAGTAAATACTTATATTGTATGGGATGATAAAAGTGAAATGAAAGAGGGGTTTATTATTGACCCTGCCGGGGAAAAAATTTACATTGAAGATATAATCAAGGAAAATAACGTTAAACCCCTGTTTATCCTTAATACCCACTGCCACATAGACCACGTTATCCTGGATAATTATTTTAAAAATAGATTTAATATTCCGCTGTACGCCCATAAAGAGGAGAAATTACTTCTTGCCAGGCTAAAGGAACAGTCACAATTTCTCGGTTTACCATCATTCAATGAAAAAATTACCATAGACAGATATATTAAAGAAGATGAGATTATTAATGCAGGCAGTATCAGGATTAAGGCTGTTTTTACCCCCGGTCATTCCCCGGGAAGCATGTCGTTTTTAGTGGATGAAGCCTACCTGTTTTCAGGGGATACTCTTTTTAAAGAGTCCATAGGCAGAACGGATTTATTGGGCGGAGATGCAAAAAAAATAATAGAATCCATAAAAAACAGGATTTTTTTACTAAATGATAATGTGATTGTTTTACCAGGACACGGGGGCCAAACTACAATAGGATATGAAAAAACACACAACTGGTATTCAGGTTGATTTTCCAATCAGCAAAAGCTTATCATTCTTTTCAATAATAAAACTTTCACCGTCAGGATTTATAATAGTTTTGTCATTTCTCTTTATGCCAACAATTATTTCCCCTGCAGTCTGTTTTAAAAATAGTAATGCCTCATAGAATTTTTTGCCTATCAGATTATCAAAAACATCTTTTTCCACCAGGCTGTTTCTTGACTCTTCATCCATCAATTGGGTGAAAAAGGCGGAAACTCCTTTTATTTTAATTGATTTAACAAGAAGATTTTTAGAAAAGTTGCCCATTGTAAATACTTCATTTATACCTATTTCTTTTAGCGCCCGGGCTGTTTCTTTTTTGTGCACATAGGCGATAATATATAAATCCCTGGAAAGCGTTCTTGCTGCAATTGCTGACATTAATGTTTTTGAATCGTCATTATCAGAAATGATACATAATTCAGCCTGCTGGAGTTTTGTTTTCAGGATATCCTTGTCATCAATGATGTTTCCCCTGATAAATATAAAATTTTTTTCTTCTGATGGATTTTTTTCAAGGGCTGCCAATAAAATTACGTTATGGCTTTCCTTTAAAATTTTATCCAGGGAAGCTGCAATAATATCACTATAACCCAATATCACGATATGTTCTTTGATAAAATAATTTTCCATGGTTCCGAGTAATCTTTTTATTTTAACATCAAACATAATAGAGGAAAAGGTTGCAAGGAAAATACTTAATATGCCAATACCGAAAAACATAAGCAGTATGGCAATAATTCTGCCAGCGGTATTATGCGGAACCACGTCTCCATATCCTACGGTTGAAGCAGTTGCAACTGCCCAATAAAAGGCTTTAAAGAATGATATTTTTTCATAATGGCTGAAAAGAAAAGCAAATATTAAGAGTATTACTATTAAAACAGAGAATATTCTGATTATATCAGACCTGTGGCTGGACGTTATTATATTGAATCTTCTGAATAAACCTAAAAAAATATTCAGCATATTTTTTTATTATCTACCTGCTATTCCCGATTATCAAATCCAGTGCCTCTGTTCTTGTTCTTATATCCCTGAGGAATATGCCCCTCATTGCAGAGGTTGTTACCTTGGCCCCCTGTTTTTTAATCCCCCTCATTACCATACACATATGTTCAGCCTCCATAACAACCATTGCCCCCTGGGGTTGAAGAATTTTCATGATTGTATCTACAATCTGGTTTGTCAGTCTTTCCTGAACCTGGAGCCTTTTTGCATAAACATCAACAAGCCTTGCTAATTTACTGATGCCAATAACGCGTCCCCCTTCAGGAAGATATGCAATATGGGCTTTTCCATAAAAAGGGAGAAGGTGATGTTCACATAAAGAATATAAAGGGATATTACTGAGAAGAACAAGCTCATTATAGTTTTCCTGAAAAACCCTGCCTAATATTTCTTCAGGGTTTGATTGTATACCTGACAGAATTTCCTGATACATATTCGCCACTCTTTTTGGTGTCTCCTTAAGTCCTTTTCTGTCCGGGTCATCACCAATGGCCTCTATAATCACTCTTACCGCATTTTCAATCCGGTTAAAATCAAACTGCTGGTTCATTTTTATCTCCTAAAATTTTATCAATTTCTTCTGAATTCAATGTTTCTTTTTCAATAAGAGTTTGTGCAAGAAGGTCAAGCTTATCTTTTTTTTCAGTGAGTATTTCCGTGGCTTTTTTTTCTGCATCTTCAAGAATTTTTTTAATTTCACTTTCTATTTCCCTGTTTGTTTCCTCACTTAAGTTTCTTGACTGGACAATGTCCCTTCCAAGAAATACTGCCTCATGCTCATGGAATGTTACGGGCCCCAACTTTTCACTCATACCCCACTCACAAACCATTTTTTTTGCTATTTCTGTTGCCACCCTTAAATCATTTTCACTTCCTGTAAACATTTTACCAAAGATAAGTTTTTCTGTTACTCTTCCGGCAAGTAAGCCTGTAATTGTGTTTTTATAAAAGAAATTACTTTCAATAAATTTGTCTTTTTCAGGTAACACATGGGTTACACCTAATGCCCGTCCTCTGGGTATAATTGTTACCTTATGTACTAAATTTGCTTCAAGCAGGGATTTCTGGACGATTGTATGACCTGCCTCATGGTATGCAATAATTTTTTTCTCTTCAGGGCTTATTACAAGACTTTTTCTTTCCGAGCCCATTAAAACCTTGTCTTTTGCAAATTCAAAGTCCAACATATCAATTATGGATTTGTTTCTTCTTGCAGCTATAAGGGCTGCTTCATTGACAATATTTGCAATATCTGCACCCGATAAACCTGGTGTTCCCCTTGCAAGAATACTTAAATTAACGTTTGTATCCAGAGGCTTGTTTTTGGTGTGTACTTTAAATATCGCCTCACGTTCATTCAGGTCAGGCAGGTGAACAACAATTGTTCTGTCAAATCGGCCCGGTCTTGTCAGGGCGGGGTCTAAAACATCAGACCTGTTTGTTGCAGCCATTACTATTACGTCAGTTCCTGTCTGAAATCCGTCCATTTCCACCAACATCTGGTTTAACGTCTGTTCCCTTTCATCATGTCCGCCGCCTAATCCTGCAAATCTTTGTCTTCCCACCGCATCAATCTCATCAATAAATATAATGCTTGGAGCAGTTCTTTTTGCCTGCCTGAAAAGGTCTCTTACCCTTGATGCTCCAACACCTACGAACATCTCAACAAAATCAGAACCGCTCATCCCGAGAAAAGGAACGTCTGCTTCCCCTGCAACTGCTTTTGCAAGAAGTGTTTTACCTGTCCCCGGAGGACCTATCAGGAGTACCCCTCTTGGTATTTTTCCACCAAGTTTTTGAAATTTCTGGGGGTCTTTTAAGAAGTCAATGATTTCCTTAAGCTCTTCCTTTTCCTCTTCACTGCCTGCAACGTCTGCAAATGTTATTTTATTTTTGGGGTCAGGCGCAACAGGTTTGCTTCTGCTGAAAGAAAAAATTCTGTTGCTTTCAGCACCGGCCTGTCTGCTGATAAAATAAAAGAATATAAAGAAGAAGATTACAATCGGCAAAACACTTATAAGCAGGGTTGACCATATATTTGAAGCCGGCTCCACTTTGAAAGACACGTTTTTATCCTGCAGGATTTTATAAAGAGAAGGGTCCTTGCCTGAATATGTCTGGAATTTTGTTCCGTTTTTTAGTGTTCCGGAAACATATCCACCTTTTAACATCAGAGTCCCCTTTATGTTGCCTTTTTTTACCTGGTTGACAAAACTGCTATAGCTGATGGTTTTTTGTTTTTCAGAAAGCGTGGAAGTTCCTTTTAACAGCATAAACAAGGCAATTCCGACCAAAATCCATAAAAATATGCCTTTTACCAGATTATTCTTTGGTATTTCCGGTTTTCTTTCCATATATTAATCCTCATTTACAAGTTATCAGGTAGAATAAAATTTTTTCCTGTTTTAGTCAAGAAATCTGTGAACTACCCCGCCCTCTCAGACGGCGATTTCCCGGCGGGTTGTGTTAAATTTCCTATTTTTTTGAATATGTCTTTTTCCAGTTGATATACCTGAAATCTTAATTCCACCCAGACGTCTATGCTGTCTGGTTTTATTATCTTACTATATTCCTCTATAACCCTTAACCCTTCCTCAATTCTTCCAAAATTCTGTTTTATAAGATGCGGAATATTTTTTGTTTTATGTTTTTTTACGTCCTTCCCGACATCTTTTTCAGGCTCTCTCCACAGTGGTAAGTCATTCCCAAATCTTTTTATAATTTCTTCCGTAAATTTGTGCCTGGTACATTTTAAATTTTCTGTCAGCCCCTTTTCATCATAATAAAACCTTAAGCCATCCTCTATTACCCTGAATCCTTCCTTTATCCTGTTAAAATTTGCATCAATTATTCTCAATATCTTCATTCTTTATTTTTTTTATTATTTCTGACGTGGATATTCCTTTTACCAGTGGAAGCAGAACAATTTTGCCTCCATACTTTTCAACAAAATCATAACCTACGACGTCTTCTTTTTTATAATCAGCACCCTTGGCAATAATATCAGGCTTTAACGTTTTTATAACTTTTGCAGGTGTGCTTTCATTAAAAACAACACAATAATCCACGCATCTTAATCCACAGACTATACCTGCTCTTTCTTTCTGTGAAAAAACAGGTCTTCCATTACCTTTTAATTTTTTTATGGAGCTGTCACTGTTTATACCTACAATCAGTATATCCCCGTGTTTCCCTGCTTCCACTAAACTTATAAGATGACCATAATGAAACAGGTCAAAACATCCATTCGTAAAAACTATTATTTTTTTTTGTTCCTTTGCCTTTTTTATAATTTCTGAAAGGGAAACAAGGGTTTTAATTTTTTTCATAGTTTTTTTTCAACAAGAAAACAGATAATGTGGATAAGCAGAATATGCATTTCCTGTATTCTCGGCGTACTTTTTGAATCCACACCAAGACAGACATCAGAGATTTCTTCCATCTGGTTGGGCGTTTTCCCGGTAAAACCTATAATTTTCATTTTTTTGTTTTTTGCTGCATAAATGGCGCTTATAATATTTTTTGATGTCCCGGAAGTTGAAAATGCAAGAAGAACGTCCTGCCGGTTTCCTATTCCTTCAACCTGTCTTGAGAAAACACTGTCAAATGAGTAATCATTTGCCAGAGACGTCAGTATTGACGTATTTGTCGTAAGTGATATAAATGGCACGGGTTGTCTTTCTTTTAAAAATCTTCCGAGCATTTCCCCTGCAAAATGCTGACAGTCAGCCGCACTTCCTCCATTCCCGCACAGGAGAATTTTTCCTCTTTTTTGTATGGTATCCAAAATAATGGAAGCCGTTTTGTAAATTTTATCATGGAAATTTTTTTCCAGTATTTGTTCAAGAAGATTTCTATGTTCAGATACTATCAGTTCAAGTTCTTTTTCCATTTTTCCCTTCATCAGATGCAGGAGTCGTTTGCGGTTCAGATACTATACTTTGAATTCCTATATGGATATTAGAAACCCTGTCAACCCCAACAACATCCTGGAGATAATTTTTTATCAGTTCCTGTATCTGGGTGGAAAGCTCCGGGATATTGTATCCCCCAGGGACATTCAAATAAATTGCAGTTTCAAGTCCGCGTGAGCCTATAGATGCTTTTACTCTTACTGTTTTTACGTTCTTTATATGGGTGGTTATTTTAACGGAAACAAATTCCTCAATAGCCCTTAAAGAGATTTTCACCTTGCCATGGGGATTATTGAATATTATGTTTTTTGTTCTGATTTTATAGTCAGACCAGTATATAAACCATATTATCCCTATTAAAATAAGCGAAAATCCGCCGATGCCAAATTTTGGCAATTCCTGCTCAAGTAAATTTTTGCTTATCGTTATTATCCCCGGCTTTATATAGACCAGTGATAAAAAAAACATTGCCGTCAGACCTGTTAAAATATACACAAACCCCAGTACCTTTGTAAATATTCTCATAATTTATTCATATCATTATACACCTTTTTTTCAGGTTCATCCACAACCCAACCTTCTGTATCAATTACTTTTCTGTCAATAACCCGGGCAGAATTTGATTGTTTTGACGTAATAATCATGAGGTGATTTTCCGGTAATAACAAGCGATTTAAAAAGAAACTGAATATACTGAAAAGAATAGCGGCCCAGAAAGCGCTCCAGAAACCGGATACCCAAAAACCAGGAACAAGTTTCGCGGCAATAAAAAACAGAAATCCATTGATAATAAGTGTGAAAAAACCAAGTGAAAAAACAGTAAAAGGTAGTGTAAAAAGGATAAGCAATGGTCTGATAAACGTATTAAAAAGACCGAGAACAATGGCCGCAACAAAGAGTGATGTAACGCTATATATTTTCACACCAGGCAGCAGATGCACCACAACAACAAGCGCGATTGTATTCACAAACCATAATACGATAAATTCCACCACTCTGTTTTTAATGTTGTTATTCATCTGAATTTGACCTATCTAAGTTGTGAACCGAATTTTGAAATGTATCTTCAACAAGTTATTTTACCTGTTTCCAAAAATTTTTCCTGGAAATGCCTTTCCCGGCGCAAATGCTTTCTTGAGAATTCCTAAGTATTGCCTGAAACTTTGGGGACCTGGACAACAATAAACTTTCCAAATCGGCGTCATTTTCCGGAGCAAATATTAAATTATATTGGATCCGCTTCATAGACTATAATTATAGTTATTATGTGAACCTTGTCAAGGACAGGATTGTTTTTGTAGGGTCTGCCTTTGGAATAGATTGTCAGGGATTGCAGAACACTTGACAAAAATTGTAGGGGTAGAATAATATTAAGAATTAATATTGACAATTTACAAAGAAATACAGGGAGGATTATGAGCGGAATACAAAGATGGAAGGAATTTGAAGACTGGGTGGAATTTTATATGCCGGGCGAATTTGTTCGCGTTGGAGAAGGTACGTATGAAAAAGTTATGAATTTTGGCGGACCAGGTGCCGCGGTGGAATATCATTTTTATGCAAGAGTAAGCAAGGGTTCAGAAAAGATAATTTCAGGGGTTAACGTAGAAGAAGAAAGATTTAATCCCGTAAACAAGGTGATAGACGTAAAAGACACGCCGCCTGAATGTGCCTGGGTTTATCTCGGATACGTAAAAATGGGTCGCAATTATCGCAGAGTAACCATTGAAGCACCTGATGGTCTTAAAGGATTAACTCTACTGTGCATACTGGAAGTTCAGCGGCATTTGGAAACGGGTGAAATAGAACGGAGGATATCGCGCACAGAATTATCGCCCGAACCCGGGAGCGGAGTACCTCTCGGCGGAGTCGGTGCAGGCAAGATTGAACTGTGTCGTGATGGACTGTTTCGCAATATCACTATAAACGGCAATATTGATACTCCCATACATAGAAGTGAAGGAAGTTTCTTTGCAGTGCATGCTGAAATAAAAGGAAGAGCGTCCGGACGGATAATTACATCTGAGAGTCTGCATAACCTGATGCCAATGTATCATCTGAAATATGATGGTATCTATCCGCAAGTGATGCTGAAAAGTGAAGATGATGGGTTTCCTCTTCGTGTGGAAGTAAGGGCATGCGGGACAATCCTGCCACATAATATAGAAGATTCCTCCCTGCCCCTGGCTCTTTTCAGGGTGCGCCTGCAAACTGTGGCTGAAGAACCGGTCAAGGCGGCAATCGCCTTTTCCATGGAGAATTTTCTCGGGTGTGGAGGAGCAATATGTTCCTTTGAGGAACGCAATACATTTGACGAGGGTTACTATGAATTATGGGAGGAACGAGCGGGTAACAATGAACGTCCATGGAAAGAAAAAAAATTTTCAGGGCTGATTTTTGAGGGCGGGGACAAAAAAGAATCGCGCAGCCAGGGACAATACCTGCTGGCAACGAACAGAACTGTTTCCTCTTTTTTGAGCAACTGGCATTTTGAAGAGCAGGAAAACGTCTGGTTGAAATTTGCTGATACCGGAATTCTGCCCGGGTCAAAGGGTGGGCCATCCCATGGTGAACGTACTGCAGGAGCAATTGCAGTGACCGTGGACGTACATCCTGACAAGCCTGAGGACGTCTGTTTTGTATTTGCATGGTATGTGCCCTGTTTCAGGCAGATAGAAGGCCAGGATTACGGACATTATTATAACAACCGTTTCAGTTCCGCAGAAAAAATCGGGATTTACGGGCTGGAAAACTTTGACCGGCTTGAAAGAGAATCCTTACAGGTACCTGAACTGCTTCTCAAATCAAGTCTGCCTTCATGGCTGACAAAATCATTATGCAATGACGCTTATGTTTTCAGTACCGGCACCTGGCTGACAAGGGATGGGCGTTTTTCGGTTAATGAATCACCTACCCACATGTTTGGTTGCATGGGCACTTTGGACCAGAAATTATATGCCAATCATTACTATACGCTTTTTTACCCTGAGCTTGACCGCACAGAACTTCTGGCATTTGCGCGTTCCCAGGGAAAAGATGGAGGCATCCAGCACGATTTAGGTTACGGGCACTTAGAGCAGAAAGGAAAACCCAGCAGATGGCCGGATTTATCATCAGCACTTACGCTTCTCTCTCTGAAACACTACCATATGACAGGGGACAAGGAATACATTGATGAGGTATATCCTTACCTGGTACGGGCACTGCTTGAATATCAATCAGGATTGGATAATGATGGTGATGGTATAGCAAATATTAACGGAACGGGTAATACGTTTGACGCAGAAAAATTTGAAGGTACGTGTTCCTATATTGCCTCACTCTGGCTTGCGGCTTTAAAAGCTCTTGAAGAATTAGCGCGGTGCCGCGGCGACGTTAAAACACAGGAAATATGCAGGGCAACATTTACCAAAGCCCGGTCAAGCGCCATCAAGGAATTGTGGAATGGACGCTATTTCGTAAATTATTATGATACTACGACAAAACAGTCCTGTCCCAACAGCCATTTCTCACAATTAGCGGGAGAATTTTTCGGGCGTCTGTGCAGTTTGGGCCCTTTATACGGAGACCATTACGTACGCCAGGGTGTTCTCTCAACACTGCATCTGAATTATCCCCCATCATTAAAGTTTCCGACGAATGAAGCCACGCCTGATGGAAAAATGCCATACCGCAAGATGTGGGGCTGGCTACCGCATGCCCGTGTTCTTTTAGGTGCATTACCAATGTATTTCGGTTTCCAGGAAGAGGGATTTGATTCATTAATCCGTATGGAGCGGGTCATCACTGATGTAAACAATGATAACAGGTGGGACCAAAGATTGTTTTATGAACCGGATACAGGGCGTGAACACTGGGGGAGATTTTACATGACCGCTCCTGCCACGTGGTATGTCTACCAGGCAATGTTGGGATACACATGGAACAAGCCTGAAGGAATACTTGGAATAATGCCGAATCTGCCGCAGAAATTACTGCCATTTGAAGGTCCTATGTTTCTACCCGGGTTTTGGGCATGGATACGGGTGAACAGGGAAATGTCCCGTATTGAAATTGAGTTTCTGAAAAAATTTGATAAGGGGCTTATGGTGCGTGAACTCAGACTGTGGTCCAAATTAGGGAAACCTGCGGTTGTCGTTGATGACATACCTGTGAGTGCAAAATATCTTCTTACTGATTCAATGGGTATGGAAGAACGATATTCCTGCAAGATTGACATTAACCAGGCTGACAGATTGGTGATATTCCGGGAATAAAGAATAAGTGAAAGTTTCACAAAAAAGAATTTTTGAGTTAAAATTGTCTTATGGGAAAATTTAACATGGAAAGAGTCAATAAAATCATAAAGCTTCTTGCCCTGGAATACCCGGAAACAAAAACCGCCCTGGTACATTCCAATCCTTTCCAGCTTCTTGTTGCCACAATACTTTCAGCTCAAAGTACGGATAAACAGGTAAATAAAATCACTCCATCCCTGTTTAAAAAATTTAAAACTCCTGAAAGTTTTGCAGGTTCCTCTTTAAAAGAAATTGAAAATATGGTTTCCTCGGTCAATTTTTATAAGAATAAGGCGGGATACATATACAGGTTAAGTAAAATAATTGCAGAAAAATATAATAACAAGGTACCGGATACTATGGAGGAATTAATAAAACTTCCAGGCGTGGCGCGGAAGACGGCAAACGTCGTTCTTTCACAGGGTTTTGGAAAAAACGAGGGAATTGTCGTGGATACCCATGTAAAAAGAGTAACGGCAAGATTAGGGCTCACACAAAATACCGACCCGGTAAAAATAGAAAAAGACCTGATGAAAATAATCCCTGAAAAGGAATGGGGGGATTTTTCCTTCAGAATAATACTTCATGGAAGGAATGTATGCCATGCAAAAAGACCCCTGTGTGGGCTCTGTACATTGGAGAAACTATGTCCATCAAGTCTGTTAAAAAAATGAAAAAAATAAATCTTATTGAAATGTTTTTTTTGGCAATACTTGTTTCCGGATGTTCCCTGACCATAGGAACAGGATATCCGAATAAAAATTCTACGTCTTATGGCTCATACCATATTGTAAAAAAGGGAGAGGACCTTTATAGAATTTCCCGGTACTACGGAGTATCTGTTGCAAAGATAGAATCGGCAAATGAGATGTCATCCAGCAACATACAGGTTGGGGAACGGCTTTTTATTCCCGGGGCAGGAAAAAAACAGCCTTCTTATACTCTTGCTCCATCTGTTTCCCAATCAAATTATTCAGGGCAGGCCCGGTCAACACCGGAAACAACGTTAGAGCAAAACACCATACCGGAAACCCCATATTCATCCATTATAAAAACCAATCCATTTGTATGGCCTGCCAAGGGAAAAATCATTGGCAGATATGGTGAATTTGGAAACCAGGGAATTGATATAGAGGCACGAAATGAAACACCTGTTATTGCTGCAATGAACGGCGTAGTGGAATATATCGGATGGACGGAAAAATACGGGCAGACAATTATCATTGCTAATAATGAAGGTATCTATACAATCTATGGACATGACATTACGATAAAAGTAAACCAGGGTCAAAAAGTTAAAAAAAGCCGGATTATTGCGAAAATAAACAGCAAACAGACAGAAGGGTATCTTCATTTTGAAATAAGGGAAAATACCACTCCTGTAAATCCATTGGATTACCTGCCATCAAAATAATAAAATGTCAAACAGAATAGAATATGAGAATATAGAAGAAAAGATTTTAAAACCCTATGCTGTGTTTAGTGGAAAAAGCAGAGGAAGAAAGGTGGTGGAAAAAGAGCATACCTATAGAACTGTTTTCCAAAGAGACAGGGACAGGATAATTCATTCCACTGCATTTAGAAGACTTGAATATAAAACACAGGTTTTTATTTACTATGAAGGCGATTATTACAGAAACAGACTCACCCATACAATAGAAGTCCAGCAGATTGCCAGGACAATCGCAAGAATTCTTGGGCTCAATGAAGACCTTACAGAAGCTATTTCCCTTGCCCATGACATTGGACATACACCTTTTGGACACAAAGGGGAATCAGTTTTAAATGAGCTTATGAAAGAATCCGGAGGATTTGAACATAATAGACAGGGCCTTCGTATCGTGGATAAGATTGAAAAAAGATATAAATCTTTTGATGGTTTAAACCTGACATACGAGGTAAGAGAGGGAATTATAAAGCATTCAACAACTTATGATAAACCCAACCTTGATGAATTCTCAGAATATAAATCCTCAAGTCTTGAAAGTCAGATAGTAAATTTTGCTGATGAGATAGCATACACATGTCATGACATTGATGATGGCTTGAAATCCGGTATAATAAAAGAAGAGGAATTAGAAAATGAAACAATATGGAATTTTGTCATGAAAGAGGTAAAAAAATCTATTGATAAAGAATACGGACTTAAAAGAACAGCGGGTGTCCGATACCTGATAAACTTTTTAGTGGATAATCTTATCCGTGAAACAGAAAAAAATCTTAAAGAACGTTCACCCCTGAATGTGGATGACGCAAGAAAAAATCCTCCTATGGCTGCATTTAGCCCTGAACTTGAAAAAAACTATAAAACTCTCAATGATTTTCTTCTCAAAAAGATGTATACCCATTACAGGGTGATGAGAATGGCGGAAAAAGCATCAATGATAATTGAAGGACTTTTTAATAAATACAATAAGGAACCAAAACTTCTTCCGACACATGTGCATTTAAGAATAGATTCTGAACCCAAAGAACGGATTATATGCGATTATATTGCAGGAATGACAGACAGATTTGCACAGGAAGAATATAAAAAACTCTTTGACCCTCAATCTCTCGTGTAATGGATAAAAAAACCACACTGATAATTCTTAATATAATAGATGGTATTGGCTCTTCAAAACTTCAGGAGCTGAAAAGCGCAGCAGGAAACATAGAAAATGTTCTTTTTCTTTCCCCTGAAAGAATTAAAAGCATTTTGCCTGAACGTACTGCCTTAAAATTGATAAACTGGAAAAACACAGGCTGGGAAAAGGAAATGGAGGAAATAGAAAAGAAGAAAATAAATGTCCTGACCATTGAAGATGAAGATTATCCATACCTTCTGAAACAGACTTCAAGCCCGCCGATTGTTTTATACGTGAAAGGTAAATTATATCCTGATGAACTATGTCTTGGTATTGTTGGAACAAGAATGCCATCAATGTATGGCATATCAATGGCAGAAAAATTTTCCTCTGAACTGTCATCTTATGGTATCTGTATTGTCAGCGGTATGGCAAGAGGAATTGATTCATCTGCCCACAGGGCATGCCTCAAGGCCAAGGGAAGAACTATTGCAGTTATTGGAGCCGGATTCAACAACATCTATCCTTCAGAGAACATAAAGCTTTTTGAGGAAATTGCAGAAAACGGTGCCACCATCTCTGAATTTTCTCTCAACACACGTCCCTACAAAACCAATTTCCCAAGGAGAAACAGGATAATATCAGGGTTGAGCAAAGCAGTTTTGATTATTGAGGCAGGCATTAAAAGCGGAGCGCTCATAACAGCCCATATGGCAGTAGAGCAAAACAGGGATGTCTTTGTTCTTCCTTCAGATGTGGACAGGCTTACAGGAAAAGGCAATAATCAGCTGATAAAAGAAGGGGCTTTCCTTGTGGAAAATATAGAAGATATCATTGAATACCTCGGTATTGAAAAGGAAAAGAAATCTGTTGTCAGGGGGCAAAAACATACAAGCCTGACAGAAGAAGAGAAAAAAATATCAGACGTTTTAAAAGGAAAATGTCTGCACTTTGAGGAAATCATTCTTTTAACAGGTCTTACCGCCCAGGATCTCATGCAGGTTCTGACTTCTCTTGAACTAAAGGGCGCCATTGTTTCAAAACCCAATAATTTCTTTGAATCCTGATTCAAAAAAAAATTATTAACCCCATTGACACTTATAAAGCATTTACTTTATAATAAAAAGAGAGAATTTAAAGAATAAGAAATAGAAACAACAAAGAAAAAAAGATTGAATATACCACGGAAAACAGCAGAAAAATTACTAGTATAGATTCAACAATAAGATATTTCAAGGAATGGAAAAACCGCGGTGATATTGCAATAAAAGCATTGGAAAAAATTAAACAGGGTAAGAAAAATCTGACTTTAGAAGATTCTATTGAAATTAACCCGCCTCATGATATTGTATTGGGAATGCCTCTTTAAAAATTTCTAAATGGACTCCAAAGAAAAAAACAGAAATTTCCATAGTATAATCAACCCGGGAAAAGTTGAAGAAAAACTTTGTAAAATCCTTCAGTCTTATGATTTTGCAATAGGCGGAATATATGCATTACGAACAAAATATGGTTGTGAAAAACTCCGGGCAAAAACTGATATAGATGTTTTTTTCAAATTTGAGTTATTGTTAAATTCAGAAGATATTGAAAAAATCAGCAAAAGATTTTTGGAATATGGAATTGAAATAAGTGAAAGAGACAAAAACGGAAAACTAAGATTGAAAAGCAGAATATCTATTGATGGGGTTGAAATTGATATAAGCAGATATTATCCCAATGATCTTACTATCAGAAATTCAGTAATCATACGTTAATATCAAAATGAAGTTTCATATTGAAAATTTGTCCAGGATAAACAATTCAAAAAAAATTTGACAAAATTTCTAAGTTAACTATATAATTATGTAAACCTAAGAAAAGGAGGTGAAAAAGATGCGTAATATAATACAAAAAATAAAAAAACAAATAAAAAATATATTATACGAGGAGGGACAGAAAATGCGAAGAAAAAACGGTTTCACCTTAATAGAATTACTGGTGGTAATAGCCATCATAGCGATCCTTGCCGCAATGTTACTGCCAGCTCTGGAAACCGCAAGGACAAAAGCACGACAGGCAGTGGATATGAATAATTTAAAACAGATTGGACTTGCATTCCAGATGTATATTAACGATTACAATAGTATGTTCCCGGGAACAACAACAAATCCAAACTGGACTGGCACATGGTTTTGTTCTCTATTAAGCAACTATATTAACCCGAACAGACCTTTTGTTCCTGATGGATATAGTGGAAATAGGGTTGTTTCCAAAGTCTGGTTGAACCCGTCAAGTTATCCTTCTGCTTCTATAGCCAGTAATCCATCGTCTTATGGTGGATGGCCTGATATAACCCAGACAAGTATAGGTTTCAATGTTAATATGATCACCTCATTGGGATATCCATTCTGGCCTTTGTTATCGTCTCCTCCTCATTATTTTATTTATAAAGGGCCTGCAATAGGTCATGTAATTCTTGCTGCTGATTCACCCTGGAAAGAGAACGGTGGATACGATGGAGTTAGTGGTTGGTGGACCCAGTATCCTAACTCCCAATGGGGATTTCCGACATATGCTAATGGTAATCTTGATGAGATTAACTGCTTGTTTCTTGACGGACACGTGGAAATCAAGTCTATTCCCGACATTGAAATCTATTATGAACCTACTTGGTGGACAGAGTACGCTAATACACACTATTGGGATGGACGGCAATATGACCAGCCTGCCGGATTCTGGTGGGATGAATAATAAAAAAGAAGGGATAAATTAAATTACAGGATTAACTATAACATAGTATAAAAGGAGACTTTTATGGGGAAATCCATGAAATATATTTTGATATTGTTTTTTGGGGTTATTATGTTTTTTTCCAGTTCTTTATATGCATTAACCTCATCTGATATTTTATTTTACCTGCCCTTTAATCAAAGTTTAAAAGCAGAAATAGCTCATGGCTCTTCCAATCCTTTACCCGGAATAAAACCCGAGTATATAAAAGGAGTCAACAACAAAGGGTATGCAGTGAAAATCGGAAGCTCCGAATGGTTAAATGCCAACCCATTACCTATTGTGAAAATGCCAAGGGACGTTGGATTATGGAGAAATTATGGCAGTAAAGATACAGTAGGCCCTTTAAGGTATCCTGCAAAAGGAAATATCAGGGCTAAATCAGGAACATTTTCGTTCTGGTATAAGCCATTGGGCTGGAATATCCCGGATAGCAAAGACCATTTTATGGTTAATCTTGGAATGAAAGATTCTCTTGCCTTAATCTATGCGACATATTTTGGGGTATGTTCATTTCAAAATTCAGCAGGTCCGGGTCCATTTATCCAGTATGTCAACTATCGTAGATGTATAGGAGAATGGCCATGGCCAATAAAAAAAGGTGTGGCAGGTTCTAAAAACACATGGGTAAACATAACGGTTTCCTGGCGTAAAGATTTGATGAAAAGCTGGCTAAACGGCCAGCCATGGGCAAAAGTAAGTTCCAATATCATCCCATTTAAGAACCCAACCGGCCAGATTATTTTAGGAAATGGGAGTTCCCAAGAAGCAGAATTTGGAGATGTTCTGGTTCTTGCACATGCAGTAAGCAATGTGGAAGCGCAGGCATTATATCAAAGAGAGAACCCAAAATCCGGGGATAGTTTTCTGAGTATTCCTGAGATACTTGCTCCTACTATAAATGGGAAATTTATACCCAATGAATGGAAAGATTCAGTGCAGATAACAGGCTGGGCTGACCGGATATTGGGAGTGGCAAATAAAGACAAAACAATCGTATATACAGGATATGATAAAAACGAACTATACGTATGTTTCCGTGAGCCCATCTCCAAAAAATTCCTGGCAAACAGGACACAATATGTAGGCAGTCCATTAAAAATAACCACAACCAGACGGGATGGAGACATTTTCAGTGATGATTATGTTGGAATATACCTTTCTCCGCCAGACAGTAAAGATGTTTACTTTTTTGGAGTCAATGGAGCAAATGCAAAAACAGATGAAAAAAATGGAGATGTAAGTTGGAATGGACGTTGGACAGTCCATCAAAGCTATAATGACAGATACTGGACAGTTGAATTTGCCATTCCATTCAGTAATTTTGCAGTAGGTCCTGCCACATCAGGATGGAAGCTCAACTTTGTGCATGGAGCTAAACAATTACATAATTTTGACAGTATCTGGACGTACCAGCCGGCAAAAGAAACGCCCTTATCCATGGCAGCCTTTTCAGAACAAAATATAATAACGAACATTACTGATACAGGGAATTTAAACAATGGTATCTTATCCTTGAAAGGAAGTATATCAAATAATGGGAATAAGGTATTTAATGGAACAAGCGAGATAGAAATCAAGGAAGGCAAAAAAGTTTTGTTTGGTCCTGAGAAGGCCGGTTTAACAATACAGCCTGGTAAAGAAAAACAGTGGACAGGTAATTTTACGCTCACCAAGTCATACTATGGAAATGTGGTTTTGAATATCAAAGATACCAAAGGCAGCTCAATTTTATCCTATACCCTGCCCTTTGTATATTCCAGGCAAATCCAATCTGAAGCCGAATATTTTCCGACACCCCGGATACTGCACCTGATAATAGATACAGGTTCAACCTCAACGTTAAATAAAGTTTCCGGCGGAAAAATATTCATAGAAACCGGTAAAAAAATTATTTTTACTCAAGATATACCGAAGTTGAAAGAAATAAGAGAAGAATTTAAGGTTAATTGCAAACAGTTTCCGGTTGGTAAATATGAAGCTTTTGCGGAATTAAACGTTGCCGACACACTGGTAACCACAAATAAAAGTACGTTTAAAAAAGAGCCACAGCCTGTATGGCTCAACAACAGACTCGGATATACCCATGGAAAAGTTCCTATTCCATGGACGGCATTAAAACTGAAAGGGAAAAAAGTTTCATGTTTGTTGAGACAGTACACATTTGGCTCAGCAGCAGGATTACCCAGCCGTATAAATATACTGGGAAAAAACATACTTGCAGAACCGGCTAAAATAATTATAAAAACAGATGGCAGAACTATTTCAATTCCGTACGGAAGTTTCAGGATAGATGAAAAAAAAGGAACAAAGATTTCTTTTGGTTCCTCATCTACAACAGGTAATCTTAGAATTACAGGAAAAGACTGGATAGAGTTTGACGGGTTTGTCTGGAACAGGATACGAATATTCCCTTTCCTGACTTCAACCAAAATAGACAGTCTGGCAATTGAATTCCCATTAAAGAAGAAATATGCAACGCTATGGTGGCCGCATACCTATGTACCAAACAATGGACCCTTTGATGCAGGATACACTCCAAAAAAACCTTTCTTTTCTGACCCGATAAATCTGATGAGAATAGGAAACGCTGGACATGGAATACAATTTTACTTTCAGGATTACAAGGACTGGAAATACACACAAGGAAAAGGACAGGAACTTATTCCTCTAAAGTACTCTTATATTGTCAGGTATAACCTGATAGACAAACCGACAACCATAACAAAACCATTGGAATTTTCTTTTGGATACATGGCACTACCCTCAAAGCCATTAAATCCTTATTACAGAACGATTGATGCGGGTGGCACATGGTCTGACAGTCTATCGCTATCAGGAGCTGCCGGCAGGGCTTATTTAGCCAAAACCCGTAAGATATTTCAGGTTGGAAATATTTTTGGATGGGGCTGGGACAGGCACATAGATTATTGTAATTTATGGAATCCGCAGGTTTATGGACCAAATTTTAGAAAAAGCCTGAAAAAAGGCATCCGGGAAAATTGGAAAAACGACAGGAATTTGTGGTGCCTGTATTTTTCTCTTGTTGCCATAGATGCAAACGTGCCTGAATATCAGCAATACAGGTTTGAATGGAGTCCTGTGCCTTCACAAGCCGTTTATGTTGCAACCAATCCAAAAACAAGAAATGAAATAGATTTTGGGGCTGCTGTTCGTATTGATAGTCCATCCTATGCTGACTATTTCATGTACTACCTTAACAAAGCGGTCAGATATTTAACTGATAACGGGAAAATACCCATTTCCGTTTATTATGACAACAGCGGATATCTCCCTTATAAGGGAATACACCCGCTTCTTGCTCACAGGGAATTCATAAAAAGAATCTACATAATTTTAAAGTCCATTAATCCTTTAAACCAGGTTTTTGTCCATTGTTCAGGATTTGATGACATGGCTGCATGGAATTTTACTGACTGGATGATAGAAGGCGAGCAATGCAGCGCTTATTATGATGCTGCTCTGGCAAACAATCCCAAACTGCCGAAAAACTACACCATACTTCTTAACCTTCCCAAAATCCGCGCACAGTTCCAGCCATACGCATGGGGACCTGCCCGGATGTTTCTTTATCAGTTCTGGGGTTGGAACAAAACACAGCCATACCATGGCAGACCTGCCAGGGCTCATCTATGGGGATTGATGATGGTCAATGATGCTTCTGTCTGGGCAGCAGGAACTCCTGCAAACATTATGAAGGCAATCAATGATTTAGGATGGGACAATAAGGTGGATTTTATTCCATACTGGAAAAAGAACAATGGGATTGAAGTATCTTCTTCTGTCTCACCGGTTGTTGCATCCGGCTGGAAAAGAGAAGATGGGCATTTGCTTATGATGGTGTTGAATAACAGCGCTCAAACCGCTTCCTGCAGCCTGAAGATTAATTTCCAAAAATTCGGGTTTAACCCGGGTCCTGTGAAAATCAAAAATTTTGGTTATGGAGGGCTGGGGTATCCCAAAAGAAGTTATCAGCCACAGAAAGTGGAAAAAACGTCAATGCTGAAAAATAAAAGTTTCACGTTTCAGCTTAACCAGCATTCTTATATCCTGCTCATGTTTGAGCAATGAGGAGAAACGGCAAATGACAAGAAAAATTATTTATCTGGTTTTATTTTTTCTGTTAATATCTTCTGGTAAGGCTTTTTCCCTGTCAGAAAATAACCTGCTTTTTTATCTTCCATTTCAAAAAACATTAAAGCCCTTGATTTCAAAAGGCAAAACAGAAATACAATTTGGGCCTGGTCAACAATCACAAAACTTTAAATTTGTGAAAGGGAAGAGGGGCTTTGGATTGGAAATAATACCACATCCTCCATACAACAACCCGATAAATTATCTAAATAAAAACATGTTTTCTCCACATGAAGGAACAATCGCATTCTGGATCAAGCCTGTTGGATGGAAAGGAGGGGATAGCACCAATCATTATTTTGTCACAGTTTATGGAGCAACTGCATATTTTATGATTTATAAATTTTACCCTGGAGACACCTGGGTTTATCTTGCCGGACCCGGGGGGAAAACAACGGTTGTAGGAAACAGCAATAGTGTATGGGGAAACGGAAAGAAATGGGTTTTCCTGGCATTTACTTTTAAACCCGGGGAACAATGTTTTTATGTTAATGGGAAATTGTCAGGTAAATCAACCACGGATTTGATAGAACAGGATTTCAGTAAAAGCTGTCAGTTATCCATTGATGAGGGAAGCCAGATAATAGATGAGATTATGACCTTTGACCGGGCACTCACAGAAACAGAAATAGAAGCTCTATATAAATCCAATTATATCAGGAACTAAATCAGGAAAAGCGGGAAATAATGACAAGTATCAATCAATCTGAAAAATTTTACTCAGTGAACGGTGGTAATCTTTCTCTTTTATTGGATAAAAAAACCGGTTCATTTTGCGGCTTGACTGTTTTTGCAAATAAGGAATTCGTATGGACAAAAGATTCAGGAGAAGTGCTGATTTGTGATGACCTTGTAAAGAAAAATTATGGCAGGAACGACATTGAAAAAGTAACGACCACTTTTGTTTCCAGGAATACATTATGTCTTGAAAAACATTTTAAAAATGCCCAATGGTATCTTGTTGAGGAATATACGGCAGAACAGGACATGATTTCATGGAATGCGCAGGTGGTTCTTAAGAACCGGGATTTCCGTTCATGCAGTATTAAATATTTAATTCCATGGGCACAACCGCTGTATAACATGTCTTTCTGGTCAGCACGGGAAGGAATGCCTTCTTCTCCACATCGTTTTGCAAAAATCTCTCTTGAATATGGAGAAGTAACAAGCGGAATTCTCATACCTGCTGTTTGTTATTACAGAAAAGACAAAGATGCAGGACTTCTTCTTGCAATGCCATTTGATTTTCAAACGCCAAGACTTTCATTTGTGAGCGAATACAGGGCAAAGTATTTAGAAGTACGTTTTGACTGGCTTGCCTTAAAAGATAAAAATCCTGCAAAAGTCTCTCTGATTTTCAAGGGAACAGGTGGGGACTGGAGACCCGCTCTTGGATGGCTTCATGACAAATACGGGGAATACTTCAGCCCCAGGTCAGAAAGTATTCATAAATTCTGGGGTGGGCACATCTCAGGTAATTTTCATGTTTCTCCTGCAGATATAAAGAAAATGGTATCTCTTGGTCTCAAATGGTATGAAATTCATGCGCATTTCCCGGCATATGGGAACTATCACCCGGAAAACATTTCAGCATGGACAAGCGGCCACTATAGAAAAAATAAAATGCGGATAAGCGTGGATATGATAAAAAATACGATAAAAACCCTTCATTCTGCAAATGTTTTTGCAATGCCGTATATACAGATTTCCGGTGATGGGGATGTTAAACACATCGCTTCAAAATATCCTGAATCAATAGTAAAAGATATTTCCAATAAACCCATTTACAGTGAGCAATACCTTGTTTATCAGATGAATTCCGATATAAACCTTCCTTTTGGAAAAGACGTTATCAGACAGGTTGATGGTATGATAAAAAGGTATCCTGATATGGATGGCGTTTTTCTTGACCAGGCATGTTACAATTTTGCTGACACAGCACATAATGATGGTATAACTGCTTTTAATAATAGTCCATGCTATATGACAGGATTTAACTATTTCCCACACCTTGAACGTCTTTCCAATCTGCTCCACCCTGAAAAAGCAATAATAGCCAATGGCCCTTTTGCGATAGGAATAATGAAATACATAGATGGAATTATGGCAGAAGGCTCAGGCTGGTTATGTGACCAGTTCCAGTATTATGCTCTTGAAAAACCCATGTTTTTCCTTGTATATGAAGCAGATGACAGGAACATTGAAATGATGTTTCAGAATTGTCTTTTGTACGGGGCAGGGTTCACCAGTTATCCTGCTGCAATAGCTTCAAAAAATCTGTACTTTAAATATGTCCCTGTAATTAAACGGTTTTTCAGACGGCGCTGGATATTTGAACCTGAACCTTTTGAAATACCACCAGGATATAAAGGAAACATTTTTATAAGCCCAAACAATAACATCTTAATGCCGATTTTACAATCCATAACAGGAATTACATCTGATACCAATAAAAAACGGACAATTTATGTAAAAACAGGTATTTGCGAATCCACCAAACGTATTTTACTACATACTCCCGGAGAAAAATCCCGGGAAATACGATTTTCAAAAAGAAACGGAAAGGTTCAGTTTGACATTCCTGCAAAAGTTGGGGCTGCTGTCGCTGAACTGCTTGTCAAAAATGGTGAAAAAGAAAATCCAGACTTATTATATACTTAAATTTTAAAAATTATCCTTATGTCGGAATTTCAGATATGGTACACTTTTATTTGACTACATACAAAGTATGGGATAGATTATCTTAAAAATGATTATTCCCTAATGGAGGTAACCATGGAGGAAAAGATTCAGATGAGAGATAGATATTTAGCATTTATGGGACTTGCGCCAAAAAGAATACCGCACTGGGAACATTGGTCATGCCCTGATGCAGAAACCTACATAACCGGGATTGACTATTATAACCATCCACGATTATGCCGGCTGAAGATGAGTGAAATATATCCGCAGTTAAACCTTCCCGTGCCGGAAACAGATGAGCCAAAACCAAGACCAAAAACTGATTCAGACACCATGTCTTCAACAACAGATGAAAAAGGGTACCAACATGTCCGCTGGGGAGATAACGTCACTGACATCTGGGAAAGGGGAAGACAGTTTAAGAATGCGGATGACGTTTTTGCTTTTTCTCCTCTAAAACAGGCTGATTTTACAAATATCCCTGTTGTGGAATCCCATAATTATACTGACGAAGAAACTGTTTTTCAATACTACCGCCGCCAGTTTCCCCCTGAATGGGGAGATACTGCACCAAAAGAATCTGCCGCTGCCAGCGTAGGCTTTTACAATACCATGTTTATGTGGCCCCTTCTTACTTTTGGCTGGGAGTTATTTCTTGAAACGTGCCTTGACCCAAGATTTGAAAGAATTATGGATGAATTTGCTGAAATAAACAGGAGGGTTTTTAAAGTATTTTCAAGACTTCCCGTAAACTTTGTCATATGCCACGATGACATTGTAAATACGAAAGGTCCTATCTGTTCCCCAAAATGGATGTCAAGGTATATCTTCCCAAGATATGAGGAATTCTGGTCAATTGTAAAAAAACAGGGAAAAGAAGTTATATTTATGTCTGATGGATGTATGGATTCTTATGTAGATGACGTCCTGGCTTGCGGGGCAAGAGGTATTATTACAGAACCCTATACAAATTTCAAGCCCATTGCAAAAAAACATACCAATTGTTTTCTCGCTGGTGAAGGGGACGTCCGCATATTAATGCGTAATAACCAGACGGAAATCCGTTCAATGGTATTGAACATGGTGGAGACTGCAAAAATTACCGGTGGATACATGATGTGTATAGGGAACCATATTCCATGGAACACTCCTCCTGAAGCAATAAAGTACTATCTTGATTCATCAGCAGAACTTGCCCACAGATAGGTTCTAAATTCCAAGTCTTTGCAGGTATCAAGTTTTTGTCTTATAATATTTATTATTTTTTAAAAATAATCCATCAAATAATTGCTTAGTCTATGAGATGAAAAAAGAAGAAATGAAAACATACTGGCATACAAGTTCGCATATTCTTGCGCAGGCAGTAAAAAGACTCTATCCCGAAACAGAATTGGGTATTGGTCCCGCAATAGAGGAAGGGTTTTATTATGATTTTTACAGGGAGGAGCCATTTACGCCTCAGGATATTGAAAAAATAACGGCGGAAATGGAAAAAATCATTAATGAAAACCTGCCCATTGAAAGGCTGGAGTATGATAAAAAACAGGCAGAAGAAATCATTAAAAATGAAAGTTTTAAATTAGAAATTTTAAAAGAAATACCTGATGAAAAAGTATCTTTTTACAGGCAGGGTGGGTTTATTGACCTGTGTAAAGGGCCGCATCAAACCTCAACAGGAGAAATAAAATTTTTCAAATTACTCAGCATATCATCCTCCTACTGGAAAGGGAATGAAAAAAATCCTTCCATGCAAAGAATCTATGGTATAAGTTTTCCCCGGAAAAAGGAACTGGAGGAATACCTGAAAAGAATTGAGGAGGCAAAACTAAGAGACCATAGAATAATAGGACCTAAAACAGGGCTTTTCTCCCTCCATCAGGAGTTCGGACCCGGGCTTGTCTTCTGGCATCCCAAAGGAGCAATGATAAGAAAAATCATAGAAGACTTCTGGAAGGAAATACACATTGAAAACGGTTATGACCTTCTTTATACCCCGCACATTGCAAGCATTAAATTATGGGAAAAATCCGGGCACGTTGAGTTTTACAAAGAAAATATGTATCCTCCTATGGAGATTGATGAAAAAATCCTTTATCAGCTAAAACCCATGAACTGCCCTTTCCACATACTTGTTTATCAGGACAGAGTCAGAAGTTACAGGGAATTACCGCTAAGATGGGCAGAGCTTGGTACAGTATACAGGCTTGAAAAGATTGGCGTTCTTCATGGACTTTTAAGGGTAAGAGGTTTTACCCAGGATGATGCACATGTCTTCTGCAGAACTGAGCAGATAGAAGATGAGGTTATGAAAATTCTTGGCCTTGTTGTATTCTTCCTTGAAAGTTTTGGTTTTGACCAATATGAGGTTTTTCTTTCCACCAGGCCCAAGAAGTTTGTCGGTTCAGTTGAAAACTGGGAAAAAGCCACAGATGCACTCACAAATGCCTTAAAAAAGAAAGAATTTCAGTATCAGGTTGACCCTGGAGAAGGAGTATTTTATGGGCCCAAGATTGACATAAAGGTAAGAGACTGCCTTAACAGATTATGGCAATGTACTACCATACAGGTTGATTTTAACATCCCGGAAAGGTTTAACCTTAAATTTGTAAATGAAAAAAATGAGTTTGAACAGCCGATAATGATTCACAGGGCAATAATGGGGTCACTTGAAAGATTTTTTGGAATTCTGATTGAACATTATAATGGAAATTTTCCTCTTTGGATTTCTCCTGTTCAGGTAAAAATTCTTCCGATTTCAGAAAAATTCCTTGAATATGGAGAAAAGATTTTTAAAATGATGCAAAAAGAAAAATTCAGGGTCCAGATTGACGCTTCCCAGGAAAAACTGAATAAAAAAATAAAAATTGCAGAAGAGGAAAAAATCCCTTATATTTTTATTGTTGGGGAAAAAGAGGAAAGGGAAAATAATATTGCAGTAAGAAAACATGGTAAGGGTATGCTTGGAACCTTTACAGTAGAGGATATAATAAAAATCCTAAAAGAAGAAGCCAACACAAAAAATACAAAATGGCTATAGTTTTTTCAGTTCTGTTTCTTACGTTTCTATATGCAATATCTGCGTATTTGGTTATAACCAAATATTAAAGGCATAAAACCAATGACAGATTTTGGAGTAAGCATTGAAAAACAGAAAGAGATTTCCGGGAAGATGCAGAGATTTGGAATAAAGGAATCAGATATTATTGAAAATTTTGTAAGGTCAGCCGGCCCCGGGGGACAGAACGTTAATAAAACTTCCACTGCAGTATATCTCAAGCACCTGCCTACAGGAATAGAGGTTAAATGCCAGACAACCCGTTTTCAGGCTTTAAACAGGTATTATGCAAGAAAAACACTGATTCAAAAAATTGAAAATAAAATTCTTGGCAGACTGTCTTCCGAAAAACAAAAAATAGAAAAGATAAAAAGACAAAAAAGAAAGAGGTCAAAAAAAGCCAAAGAAAAGATGCTTGAGGCAAAAAAGAAAAGAGCAGAAATAAAAAAAACCCGTATCCCCATAAAAATTTAATTCAGGATTTAAAGGAGAAAAATTCATGCACAAAAAAGATGATAACAATTTTAAGCAGTTCATAACAGATATCGTAAAAAAACATGGCACACCGCTTTTTTTAATATCTGGAGTAAGGCTGAAAGAAAGGGTGGAGTATTTCAGAAAACTTCTTCCTGGTGTTGTGCCATATTATGCCGTAAAAGCAAATCCATCATCAGACATTCTTAAAACCTTTGCAGACATGGGATTATGTTTTGACGTAGCTTCAGAAAATGAAATAGGGAATCTATTAAAGATTGGTGTGCCACCTGATAACCTTATCCTTGCAAACTCTGTCAAATCTCCATCTCTTATTAAATTTGCCAGAGAAAAAAAGGTTTTACTTTTTACGTTTGATTCTGAATATGAACTTCAAAAGATAGCAAAATATGCACCAGGCAGTCGTGTAATAGCAAGAATAAAGGTTCCAAATGTTGGCTCAATAGTTGAACTATCCCTTAAGTTTGGTTTAGAACCCGAAGATGTTTTATCCTTACTTGTAAGGGCAAAAAACCTTGGGCTAAAACCTGAAGGCATAAGCTTTCATGTAGGGTCCCAATGTACCCGGGTGGAAAATTACCTGGAATCTTTTGAACTCACATCAATGATTTTAAAAGATGCCCAAACAAAAAACATACGCCTAAAAATTGTAGATATAGGAGGCGGCTTTCCCATAAAACATTTTAGTCACGAAGAAGATATTTTTGAAGAAATGGCACCTGTTTTAAATAGAGAGATTGACCGTATCTTTGACAAATCCATCCAGATAATCGGGGAGCCGGGGAGGGCTCTTGTTGGTCCGTGCTGTACACTTGTAATGAGAGTAATCGGAAAATCCATCAGGAAAAACAAACACTGGTATTATCTTGATGATGGTGTTTATGGCTGTCTTTCAGGTATTATTTATGACCACTGCAAGTACCAGTTTAACGTTTTTAAAAAAGGGTCGGTTCAGATTTCAACGCTTGCAGGTCCAACATGTGATTCCTTTGACATCATATCGGTCAGTGAAGACCTTCCTGAATTGGAAATAGGGGATATCGTTTATGTAAAAAATATTGGAGCATATTCAATAGCAACCGCGACAAATTTTAACAGCATTCCTGTGGCAAAAACTATTTTAACGGAGTAATATATAAACTATGAAAAAAAATTATAGAACAAGAATAAATTTAAAGAATTTACCGGACTGGATGAAAAACAAGAAATGTCCCCATAAGAATAAATATCTTTCAGGCCAAATAATTTTACCAAAAGGGATAACAGGAAAAGAACAATTATCTGACCTCATAGATGAGACTTTTCTCGCTTACAATTCAGCACGACTAAAAGAATCTGCAAAGCTTTTTACAGAAAAGATGCTGGAAAAGGACGTAACCGTAGGACTGAGTCTGGCAGGGGCTTTAACGCCTGCCGGAATCGGCTGTTCCTGTATTGTCCCTCTTATCAAGGCAGGATTTGTTGACTGGGTGGTTGCAACAGGTGCAAATCTTTACCATGACCTTCATTTTGCTTTTAACTGTCCACTTTATAGAGGAACCCACGTTGTTGATGATACAGACTTGAGAAAAAATGACGTTGTCAGAATATACGACGTTTTTCTTGGCTATACAGACTGCCTTATGGAAACTGATGCTATCCTTAGAAATATACTTGTTCAACCCGAATTCCAAAAAGAAATGGGAACAGGTGAATTCTATTATCTTCTTGGAAAATATGCCGCAGAATGGGAAAAAAAAGCAGGGCTAAAAGACGTATCTATACTTGCTGCAGCATATAATTCAGCCGTTCCTTTATATACAAGTTCACCCGGGGACTCAACAATCGGGATGAATATAGCAGGACTTGAACTTGAAGGTCTAAAATTAAGAATAAACCCATCCATTGACATTAATGAAACCACTTCCTCCACCTA
>JAMDAS010000026.1 GCA_023484085.1 Candidatus Omnitrophota bacterium | reverse complement strand
CTATTATTTATCGTACCTTAAAAAACAACTGGATTTTTAAGGATTTTACAAACTTTAAATTTGTTGTTGCAAGCACTTAAAAAAATAGTCTCACGAGTAGACTAAATTTGACAATTAACATAGGAGATTTTATGTGTATCCCAACTAAAAAAAAATTTTTAAAAGGTATAAAAGAATACGAAAAAAAAGAGAAAAGAGAGGCTATATATAAAGTAGCAACTTTTCTTACAAAACATTTTAAGAATTCAATTAAGTAAGCCAATTAATATCAAGATAACGATCGCCATCAAAATTTAATTGACATCTTGATAAAAACGACATCCCTAAAAGAAGAGAAATATTTTGGGGCAGACTGCTTACCCTTATTATATTAAACATATCTTCTTTATTATCAAATTTTATTAATGCTGAATAAACCCATGCCGGTTTTGACGTATTTTGAACAGCTCCGTTTACATTGACAGTACTTACTTTTGTAAAAGATATAGGACGAATCCATAAAGTAGTAATTAACTTATAGGTACAAGCACAATCTGTACTGCCTGTATCAATAAGGCCTTTTAACGTTTTTTCTTTTTTGGGACCTCTGACATGGACATCAAATTCGTATAATCCGGAACTGTTTTTTATTAATCTCATAAGTTAACTTATATCTTAACCAACGAAGAAAGGATGGGCATTGATTTGGTTATCTTTTTAACAGCAAATCCAGTATCTTCTCCGAAATTTTTAATACCTAATTCTACGCCGTTTTTTAATGTATCAGCTATATAAGACTTTCCCTTGTTATATACTACATATTTACTTTCAGCTGATTTAATAAAACTATCCATTTCTTTATCAAGCATTAAAGAATTCTTTTTTACCTCTTTTTCCATTTTTTTCATATTCATTTTTTTCTCCGCAGTTTTTTTTGTTATTTATTATTATCGTATTATTTTACCATAAATTTAAAATTGTCAAATTGATTTGCAAATACGCAATTAATACTTTTATCAAGTTTTTTATAAACATTTTTATTGCTTTTATTAACTAAACTTTATTTACTAACTAAAAACATAGTATACGAGGAGAAGATATCCATGGAGAAACTTTGATCTAAGAGAGAGCATCAGATTAAGAAAGTACTTATTAGTACGGCCAAAATGTTTTCAAAAATTTGTATAATGAGGTAAAATACATCTGTAATGAAACATTGTAAATACTCAGTCCTGACGAACTGAAGGCACAAAGTAAAAAATAAAACATTTAAAAACTTTGTGCCTTTGTGCCTGTAAATATACCTGTAGTGAATCTTTACTTATAAGAGATGGAGGATAAAAATGGTTGAATGTATTAATAAGAAAAAGAATCTTGAATTATGTACATGTTCCTATAATGGTTGTTCAAATCATGCTGTTTGCTGTGAATGTCTTCGTTCTCACTGGAAAAACAGGGAACTTCCAGCATGTCTTTTTCCTGCAGAGATTGAAAAAACCTATGACAGGTCACTTGCCAATTTTATAAGGGTGTGGTCAAAAGAAGTTTTATTTTGAGACGGGGAAAATATTCACTGGTAGAAGATTAATTTGAACAATAGAATGAAATAATAGGATATCAACAAGTGCGGTGTTTTGACGGATTTTTTGATTTGATATATAATTCATAAGTTGAATCATTATTTTTTAAAAAAATATAAGGAGATATATGTCTACAAAGATAAGGCTTGTAAGGAAAGGGAAAAAAAACAGGCCTTTTTACCGGATTATTGTTATAAGTGATGAAAAAGATGGCAGGGGAAATGTTATAGAAAATCTTGGTTATTATGACCCGCTGAAAGAACCTGCCCTGTTCCAGGTAATACCGGAAAGGCTGCAGCACTGGCTGAAATTGGGGGCACAACCCTCTGACACGGTAAAAAGTTTTATTAAAAAAGCAAATCTTTTCTCATAAATGAGGATAGATATTATCAGTATTTTTCCTGATGTTTTTACGCCGTTACACTCCAGTATTATAAAAAGGGCTCAGGATAAAAACGTTTTACTCTTAAAAATCTGGAATTTAAGGGATTTTACCACAGACAGGCATAAAAAAGTTGATGATGCCCCTTATGGCGGCGGTAAAGGGATGGTATTTAAGTGTGACCCTGTTTTTAGAAGCATAAAAAAAGTAAAAGAAGAAAATCCCAAAGGATGGGTTATCTTGACCAGCCCGCAGGGTAAAGTGTTTAACCATGATACCGCGAAAAAGATTTCCGGGAAAAAAGGGCTGATAATAATATGCGGGCATTACGAAGGTGTGGATGAAAGAATAAAACGTGTTGTTGATGAAGAGATTTCAATTGGCGATTATGTTTTGACAGGAGGAGAGATTCCCGCGATGGTCATAACGGATGCGGTAACAAGACTTTTACCCGGGGTTCTTCCTGAAGGAGCACCTGAGTATGAATCTTTTATCAACGATCTTCTTGACTGGCCATGCTGGACAAGACCGGAAAAATACAGGTCAATGAAAGTGCCAAAAGTTTTACTTTCAGGGGACCATAAAAAAATTGAGCAGTGGAGACTTAAAAAAGCTATAGAAATAACAAAGGCAAAAAGGCCTGACCTTTACAGGTTATACCTGAAGAAATAGGAGGAAACATGCACCCAAAAATTACTATGCTGGAAAATGAAATTCTACACAAAAAAGAATTTCCTGTCTTTTATCCCGGGGATGAGATAGAGATTTACGTAAAAATAAAAGAAGGGGAAAAGGAAAGAGAACAGATTTTTTCAGGTATATGTATAGCAAAAAAAGGAATAAAAAACAGAGAAATGTTTACTATAAGAAAAATTTCCTATGGAGAAGGGGTTGAAAGAATTTTTCCTGTTGACAGTCCGTCTATTACCAAAATAAACATTTTAAAGACAAGGGAAGAAAATAAAATAGCTCCACGGGCAAAATTGTATTATATGAGAGATAAGTGATAATCTCTTTTATCGGGAAATAGGTGAATAAAAGAAACTTTGGAAATTTAGGGGAAAATTTAGCAGTATCTTTTTTGAAAGAAAAGGGCTATATAATTCTTGAAAGAAATTACAGAACAAGATTTGCTGAAATTGACATTATCGCAAAAGATAAAAATGAGATTGTTTTTATAGAGGTTAAAACCCGCACGTCCAATCTTTTTGGTGAGCCCCAGGAAGCAGTGAATAGATTGAAAATAAATAAAATTGAAAAGGCATCAGTTGTATATCTTGAAAAGTCCAAAATAAAAATACCTGTTAGATATGAAGTCTTATCAATAATAAAAAATGCCGGTAGCTGGCTTTTTGAAATTATACCTATTGAATAAAACACTCACAGGATTTTTACCTCTACGAAATGTTCCTTTTTATCATTCGTTAAGGTGAGCCACTTTTCTTCTATCGGTATTCCATCCATGGACATGCCGGAAATTTTATCTGTTTGAACGCGGGTAAAATTGACGTGATATATTGTTTCCTTGTATCTGTAATGAATTTTGTATGTCTGCCAGTTTTCAGGTATGCACGGTGAAAAAATTATTCTGTTATCATTTCGTTGGACACCTAAAAAATATTCAAGAATAAGCTGATACATCCATCCTGATGAGCCCGTGTACCACGTCCAGCCTCCTTTGCCCGTATAGGGGGGGAAAGAGTAAACGTCAGCTGTGACGGCGTAAGGCTCAACTTTATAAACAGTTGCATCGGATTTTGTGGAAGAGCGGTTTATGGGATTAATCAAAGAAAAGACTTTCCATGCTTTTGATTTGTCCCCCAACAGGCAGAATGCCATGGCTACCCATACGCCCGCGTGGGTGTATTGTCCGCCATTTTCTCTTATTCCTGGCGGATACCCTTTTATATAGCCGGGATTTAAATCAGACTTATCAAATGGGGGAGCCAATAAATTTATAAGTCTGTTATCCCATGAAATAAGCTCTTTTTCCACGGATGCCATGGCACGGGCGCGTTTATCAGTGTCACCCGCACCGGAAATAACCGCCCAGGACTGGGGCAGTGAGGTAATTTTACATTCCGTGTTGATTTTTGAACCCAGGGGTTTTCCATCGTCAAAAAACGCCCTGACGTACCATTCTTCATCCCATGCAGTCTGGTTTATGGCATCATTAAGGCGGACGGCTTCTTTCTCACACTGCGAGGCAAATGAAACGTCGCCATGTTTTTTTGCCAATTTTGCAAATTTTGTCAGAACGTCATACAGGAAAAAAGCAAGCCAGACGCTTTCACCTTGACCATTCCTGCCAACCCGGTTCATTCCATCATTCCAGTCACCGCTGCCTATTAATGGCAGTCCATGTATGCCAAATCTCAGACTGTATTTGATGGCGCATACACAATGCTGGTATAAACTATCCGTTTCATTGGTTGTTCCCGGTAAATCGTAATATTCCTGTTCTTCAGGGTTTAAAAGACGGCCCTGGATATAACTGGTTTTTTCATCAAGAACCTTTGCGTCCCCGGTTATGTCAATGTACCTGCATACTGCAAAAGGCAGCCAGAGATGGTCATCTGAAAAACGGCTCCGGATGCCCCTGTTAAACGGTGGATGCCACCAGTGCTGAACGTCGCCCTCTTTGAATTGATGGCTTGCGCAATAAAGAATATGGCTACGGGAAATATCCGGCTGTGTATGTAAAACTGCAAGGGAATCCTGTAATTGGTCCCGGAAACCATAAGCACCGCTGCTTTGATAAAAACCACTGCGCGCCCAGAGCCTGCTGGAAATTGTCTGGTAGAGCAGCCATCCGTTAGTTAGGGTATTAACCGGGATATCCGGGGTTTCCACGTAAACGGTGCCGAGAATGTTGTTCCAATGCTGCCATACGTCTTCCAAAGATTTTTTTGCCGGTCCATAACCGCGGAATCTCTGCACAATCTCCTGCGCTTCCCTGGTGTTTTTCCCTGAACCGAGAATAAAAACAATCTCCTTGTCTTCTTCTTCTGATAGTTCTATATATGTCTGTATTGCCGTGCATGGGTCCATACCGGCACCCAATTTACCCGACAGGTGCGACCTGCTTAACCATAAAGGATTTGTCAGGTTCCTGTTTCTCCCGATAAATTCGGTTCTGTCCCCGGTGAACGTCTTGTTAATCTCGCTGACGTCAAAAAAAGCTACAAAATCCGAAAACTCCATGCTGTAGACGTTACGGGCAAAAATCGCGCCGGTTTTAGGGTCAATCGTGGTAGTAACGTGCATTGCGGATTTTTGTCTCAGCTCCCCGAGAACCCATTCAACATATCCAACTATTGACATCCTTCTTGGTGTACCTGAATGGTTGGATATTTTCAATCTTAAAAATTTAACCGGAGAGGATATATCCGTGTATATGTATAATTCAGAAACTATACCTGTCTGGCCATACTCAAAAACAGTGTAGCCAAATCCATGTCTGCATACGTAAAACTGGTTGCCTCTGACTGGGAAAGGGGCGGGTGACCATGTATCGCCGCTGTCTTCATCTCTGATGTATATTGCTTCACCGCCCGGGTTTATTACAGGGTCATTATAAAACGGAGTTAAACGAAATTCATGTGAGTTTTCTTTCCACGTATAAGAGCTTCCATTTTCCGAAACAATGGTTCCAAAATATGGATTTGCCATAACATTTACCCATGGAGCAGGGGTTTTGTTGTCTCGTGAAAGGTTTATGACGTATTCTTTTCCATCAGGAGTAAATCCTCCAAATCCGTTATTAAAAATTATGTCTGTTCTTGGACGTTTGGCAGATAAATCAGTTTTTCTTTTTTTGAAATAACCGGGTTTAAATTTGGAAATGCTTTGTTCTGGTTTGCCACGGCGTTCAATCTGGTCTATAAGGTTGAACGTTCTGTCCGTGATTACTATCCTGGATACTGCCTGTATAAGTATACGTCCTTCTTCCGAAATTTGTTCAATCTTACGGACAAAAACTCCGCCGGGTGTATCCAGTAGATGTGCCTGCGGACCGGAAGAGATTGCCCCCATTATGTTATCCTGAAGCATTTGCTGGTATCCTGCCACCTCTTCATTCCAGATGACAAGGTCAACGTTCAATCCTTTGGAGCGCCAGTAAGCATGCGCTTTCAAAAGCTGTTTCACAAAATTTATTCTTAATGCATCTGTCATCCGTAAAAGAACGATTGGAAGGTCGCCTGATATTCCATAAGCCCATAAATCAGATTGACGCCGTTTATTCTTTGAGATGACTTCACTTGAAGCCCTGTGTAAAGAGCTTGAAAATATAATAGAGCCTGCAAGTTTGTTATACGTCTGTGCATCAGATTCGTTAATATTCAGTTGACTAAGGACTACATGGCTATGCGTCCAGGCTAAGTCAAAAATACGTTCAGCAGCGGAATAATCACTATATTTCTCTATCAATTTCAATATATTCTCTCTGTTTTCAGATACTCCCATTACAATGTTTATTCTTTCAGTTGCCTCCGGGGCGATAGTCAAACGTATCCGTATGGCTGAAATGGGGTCTAACACATTACCGGACGTATTGGAAAGTCGGCCTGGTGAATCGAGAATCACAGGGTTTGCCAGTGTTCTTTCCCTGCCGATAAACTTCAGCCTGTCAGTTTCATAAGAAACGTCTCCATAAGGATATTGTTTAGTGGAAAGCATGTTAAATAACCATAAAGGACGTTCTTTTTCAGTTTTTGTTCTCCGGGTGAATATGATTGATTTCCTGTCAGGGATAATTTCTGACTGAACGAAGAGATTGTTGAACACAGGATGGGTGGCATCGTCCGATAATAAAGATAATACAATTTCCGTATAAGTAGTTAACTCCAATTCTTTTGAAACGTGAGAACGATTGGTAATGCTTATTCTTCTTATTTCCACGTCGTCTTCCGGGGATACAGCAATTTCAGTATAAGTTATAAAATTACCATCATGCCTGCGAAATTCCGCCCTGCCCTGCATAAAAATCGCTTCATATAATATTGATTCTATTCCTGTAGGCTGGTAACATGCGGACCACACTTTTCCGCTGTCTATGTCCCTGATATAACAAAATAATCCATTTGTATCGCACGTGATATCCTCACGCCATCTTGTTATACCAATTTCATTCCATTTACTGTAGCCTGCCCCGGAATTGGTAATCATAACGTGATAATGTGCATTGGAAAGCAAATGAACTTCCGGCACAGGTGTGTTTGGACTATGAAAAATCCTTAAGGCTTTTTCATAGTCCATAATATTTTGTTCTGCAAACGTTGACTTGGGTATTCTTGGATAAAATGGTTCTGATTCAGGCACTTTTTCCTGGAGAAGCTGTTCCGCGGATTTTAATACAGGATTGGATAAAAATCGTCTTTGCATAGGTTTATCCAGAAGCAGGTAACATAAAGACAGCAAAGTCATTGCCTGGTGATGGGACATAAACGTACGTATTATAGTGCGGGATTGTCCCCGTAATACTCTTGTAGGTGTATAATCCACAGATTCATAAAATCCATATGTTCCTATAAATCCTTCATGCTCCATCCGGTACAAATTTTCATAAGATTCTTCAGGAAAAACCATTAATCCCATGACTGATGAGTAAGGTGCTATCACAAGATTTTCAGCAAGACCTCTTTTGAATCCCAGGGATGGTACGCCAAATGCACCATACTGGTAATTCTGGTCAGCATCCATCAAACCATAACATGATTCTGAAATTCCCCATGGCACACCCTGCTTTTTTGCATATTCAATATGGGTTTTTACTACGGTTTTATAGGTATTGTCCAACAAAGTATCAGGATATGAAGGCATTATCAGAAGGGGCATCAGGTATTCAAACAGGGACCCGCTCCATGAAAGAAGGGCAGGATTTCCCGTTACGGTTGTCAGGGGTCTTCCAAGAGCAAACCAATGTTTTTGAGGAAGAGCGCCAATGGCGATAGCGAGAAAACTTCCCAGCCTGGCTTCTGAAGATAAAAGATCATAAAGGCTTTTATCACGGAGATGTTCGCTTGCGTTATACCCGATAGACAGAAGAAGCTTATGCTTATCATACAAAAATTCATACTCATAGTTTGAAAATTCTTCACATAAAATAGACATTTCCTCTATTGTTATGAGCCTTTTTCCTGCTCTATCAATCGTGGAATGAAAACTTTCAGAAAGCTCTGTAAGAAAATCTTTCTCCTGTGATGTTAAATTTTGCCGGGATGGGGAAGCCATTATTTTTTCAATCTCAGATATGGACTTCTTTGTGGCTTTAATCAGGGTATTCAGGGATAAAGGGCTTTTTAATAAGTCTGCAGTCAGGAAACTTAATTCAGCCGGGATTTCCAGCTCTAACCATGGGAGTAAAAAAATCAAATCATCAAAATTATCTTTGATTTGTTGTAAAAAGGCAGAAGTCCACCACATTATTTCCCTGTCATTTTGTTCATGAAGATATGCTATAAGTTCTTCTGTTTGTTTGATAAACCAGCTCATTTGAGCTTTTATTTCAATAAAATTCCATTTTCCATTTTCTGGAGCTTTTGTTGGTGTGGAAAAACCCGGGTGCATTTTTTTACATTCTCTGAGTTTTCCGGAAATATTTGACAGCCAGTATCTTAGAAAATTTCTTTCCCTTGATAATAGTGTTTTTGATTTTTCAAAACATTCACGGATTACAAAAAGCGTATCCTCTAAACCCTGGAACAGATTATCAGGAAGAACGTTTTTTTCCGCAAGTTCTAATAGTCCCTGCTTGAGAATAAGAAGGTATCCTGCAAGGTTTCCACTATCCACTGTGGATACGTATAGCGGAGGAAGAGGTTCCATGGACCGGGTGTTATACCAGTTATAAAAATGTCCGCGGAATCGTTCCATTTTTCCCATTGTTCTAAAAGTTTCTTCAATTCCTGACAGGAATTTTTGTGTGGAAAGATACCCGAAGTCAAAAGCCGATAAATTTGACACTAAGTAAATTCCGATGTTTGTTGGTGAGGTTCTGTGCGCTATTTTGGGGTCCGGATATTCCTGATAATTATCCGGGGGAAGCCAGTTATCTTCTTCACTGACAAAATCTTCAAAATATCTCCATGTTTTTCTGGCAAGTTTGTGAAGAAACAGATTCTGTGTCCCGGTTAATCTGTAGGTTTTTGTTTTTATCGGCTGGCTGAGTTTCCATGCAATTGCCGGGCTTATAAACCATAAAAATAAAGGGAGCCATATATATAGAGATGCCGCCCCGTAGAAATGATTCAGGGCAAAATAAATCATTAAGACAACTGCTGCTGCAGGAGCCGCAAGCATTGAACGATAAAACGTCGTTTGTGTGGCGGTGTTTTTTGCTTCCTGGAAAGTCTGCCATTCAAGAAGCCCGCGTCTGGTAAACAGTATGCGGTTAATTGTTCTAATAATGGCATCAAGGTTGTAAAACGTTTCATGAGGCAGAAAAATAAATTGAAATATACCCGTAAAAGCCTGGATAAAAATCCGCCGGCTTATCGTACGAATGTGCATTATTGCAGGCACACGTTGAGGTTTTCTGAAAATATCATCCAATACGTGAAGAACGTAAGGGATTAAGATTATAGAAATAACCATAAATGTCCAGAACCATGCAGGGTTAAAAAATAACCACCCTGTAATCGTGATAATAAATAAGGCAGGTGGTACAATACTGCGCCGCAGGTTATCAAAGAGCTTCCACCTGCACAGCAGTGAGATATGACTGCGTGTTTTAATTTTTGCTCCCGGCGCATTTGGGAACAGCCATACGGCTATCTGCCAGTCTCCACGTATCCATCTGTGTCTTCTGTTTACATCCGTGTCATACTTAGAGGGGAAATCTTCATAAATCTGTATGTCGCTTGCCAGCCCGGAACGCAGGTAGCAACTTTCCAGGAGGTCATGGCTCAGGATTCTGTTTTCAGGGAATCTTTGTGCCAGCACCTTAATGAAAACGTCAACATCGTAGATTCCTTTTCCTGTAAAAGAGCCTTCCCTGAATACGTCCTGGTAAACGTCTGAAACTGCGCGCGTGTACGGATCTATACCGGGCTCATAACAAAAAATCCTGGAAAAAAGTGAAACGTTCGTGGAAGAAAGATTTATTGCTAACCTGGGCTGAACAACCCCGTAACCAGAGGAAACACATTGCCGTTTTTCATCATATTCGGGTCTGTTTAAAGGGTGCTCCATTATCTCTATCATTGAGCGTGCCGTGTCACGCGGCAGATTTGTATCGGTATCCAGAGTTATCACGTATTTTATTGTTTCAGGAATTTTTTCTGCAGCTGTCTGAACCAAAAACCCGCCCTTGTTCCTTTCCCTGAGCCATAGAGTAAATCCGATCAGCTTGCCGCGTTTTCGTTCATATCCCATCCATTTACGTTCTACGGGATTCCATTGACGATTGCGATGTAAAAGGAAAAATTTTTCAGTGCCGTATTTTTTATTGAGAGACCGGATTCCATCACTGACAATGGCAAGAAGTTTTTCGTCATCCGGCATGTTTTGATTTTGCGCATCGCGGAAATCGGTTAAAAGTCCAAAAAACAGATTTTTATCCTTGTTGGCAAGATATCTTATTTTAATTCCCTCCAAAAGATTTTTAGCCTGCAGGTGATTTATTAAAAGACATGGCACAACAACCGCGGTACATGCCTGTGAAGGTATTTCTTTGGAAAAGTCCATACGGGGAAGACTTTCGGGTTTTATCAGTAAAGTCGCTATTCTGTTTACAATCGCGGCCGCTGGATGACTTATTGATATAAATATCAGCAAACTTAATAATGTGATAAGCGTGAAAAATAAAGAGTCCGGTAAAAAATAAAGATAGTTGTAGTAATACAGTGCCATTATTGTTGTAATTGTAATACAGATGGAAAAGATACAACCCAGGTACACCATCAATCTGAAATTTTGTCCAAGGCCTGAAAAACATTCCCATTTACAGTGGAGACCCAAGATTTTTTTTAATTCGGTTCTACCCTGTCCGATTAAATAAAATCCAATGTGATGGATGCGATAATCTGATGGGTTTTCCCCCTTTTTTCTCTTTGCGAGCTCTATGGTTTTTTTTGCCACTTCTTCTTCTGAAAATGAACTGTGTTTGGCAATCTGTTCAATAGTGCGCCTGTATTTATCGCGCGTGGAAAAATCCATCTTTTCATACACACCGGACGGGTCTGTCCGTAAAACTGAATCAACCACGCTGTGAGTTTCCACGAACTCGTGCCAGTTTACCGAGTCTATAAAGCGCAAACTGGCTATTGTGTTTGCTATTGAAACCTGGTTTATTGCCTGACGCCGGGTTTCAGCCTGTATTAATTGTTCACTCGTTTTGCCATCTTCAGAAAGTCTCTGTTCAAGCCACGTAAGCGGAAAAACCAGCTCAGGACTTTGCCCCTGTATTTTATGTATAAACTCTGATACAAAGGTATCCGTCATGGTTAGCTCTGTCTGCGATAATTTAGCCATTACAAGTATCAGATCCTTTGGAGATTTGACTGCGGTATCAATCAATTTTTCAGCCCATGTATCGGCATTTGAACGGTCATTGACTTCATTTATCAGTATTACGGCGATTCTGCGCAGATTTTCAATCAATGCTAATCTGAGCATAATTGGAATTGCCCATAGTTCACCTAATTTCAGTGAGGTTATTTTCTGGTAAGAGTCTATAAATACAGAAAGATTCTGGATGTTTACCTTGCCATCCACGTGTGAAATCAGGTCAGAAACTATGTCATAAACCCTTGGATATCCTTTTCTTGGACCTATTTTTAAACGGGGGAGCTGCCTGCTGTAGCTTTTAGAGAAGTGTTGATAGATAATGATTATTTGTTCCTCAATGAGATAAAAATTATCTATGAACCATTCCACGGCCGGGGTAATTCTCTGCTGTTTTTCTATGGAATCAATAATTACCTGGTAAGACTGGAATAAAACCTTTTTGTTTTTATCCAGGCTGAAAAGAAGTTTTTCTGTGTATAAAACCTCTTCTGTTTTATGCCAGCCCGCTAACGTTTCTGCCCTGTCTTTAATCTGTTCAATGCTTAAAATATCCGTCTGGATAACCTGTTCTTCTACAGGATATTTAGTGTTGGATTTTTCCCTTTTTAGATGGGTTTGCAGCCATTTAAACTGCTGTTTTATAAAATTTTCATTTATCATTTATATTTTTTATTATACCCTAAAATGTGATAAAATTCATCATCAAATTTTTTAAAATCGTAAATACTCAAGTAGAACGGAGTTTGAAATAAGTTTGGATTGTCTTTGAGGCGAAAACACTGTTTTAGTGAATATTTACTAAAAATTCACAACAAGGATGTGGAATGCTGTCAAAAATACGGTCGCTGACTCACTTCGGAATTGAAGCTTTTCCTGTTGAAGTGGAGATAGACATAGGACGTGGATTACCCGGTATTTCCATTGTCGGACTGCCGGACCAGGCAGTAAAGGAAAGTAAGGACAGACTCAAACCCGCAATCAGAAATTCAGGCTTTGAATTCCCTGCAAAAAAAATTACCGTCAACCTTGCCCCGGCAGACTTAAAGAAAGAGGGCCCTGTTTTTGACCTGCCCATTGCCATTGGCATTTTATCCTCTTCAAAGAAGATAAATTGTCCTGGTATAAATGAGTTCTTTATTGCCGGGGAATTAGCACTGGATGGTTCAGTAAGACCGGTAAAGGGCATTCTTCCAATGGCTCTGGCTGCAAAAAAACATGGAATCGTTTCTTTTATTCTGCCTGAAGAAAACGCAAATGAGGCGGCACTGCTGAAGGAACTGAAAGTATATCCTGTAAAAACCCTGAATGAAACAGTTCAGTTTCTTGAAGGTAAAATAAAGATTAAAAGATTCAAGGCCAATATTACAAAGTTATTTGAAGAAAAAAAGCATTATGCAGTGGATTTTAAAGAAATAAAAGGCAATACGTATGTCAAAAGAGCCGCAGAAGTGGCATCATCCGGGTTCCATAACATTATGCTGATAGGCTCCCCTGGAAGTGGTAAAACAATGCTTGCCCAAAGGCTTTCCACAATCCTGCCATCACTTACCATGGAAGAATCCCTGGAAATCACCAAAATCTACAGCGTATCAGGATTAATCAGACAGGGGGGGATAATTGCAGTAAGACCATTCCGCAATCCACATCACACTATATCAGATATTGCATTGATTGGAGGGGGAAGTTTTCCAAAGCCGGGAGAGATAAGCCTGGCACACAATGGAGTGCTGTTTTTGGATGAGCTGCCGGAATTTCACAGGAATGCACTTGAATCCTTAAGACAGCCGCTTGAAGATGGAATAGTCAGTATTTCAAGAGCAAAAACACAGATTATTTATCCATCCCGTTTTCTTTTAATATCAGCCTTAAATCCCTGTCCATGTGGCTGGTATGGAGACCATCAGCATGTCTGTTCATGCAGTACATCGCAGATTCTAAAATATAGAAAGAAGATTTCGGGCCCTTTAATGGACAGGATAGATATTCACATTGAGGTTTCCTCCCTCCCATTTTCTGTACTCATGGGAAATAATGAAGAGGAACCATCATATATAATTAGGAAAAGAGTGGAAAAAGTGAGAAAGATACAGAAGAAAAGATTTAAAAATGAGAAGATTTTTTTTAATGCGCACATGAATTCCTCATTGATAAAAAAATATTGCCATTTAGATTCTGAATGCCAGGCATTGCTCAAAAAGGCAATTGAACAGATTAATCTTTCAGCAAGAGGTTATGATAAGATATTAAAGATTGCAAGAACTATTGCGGATATGGATAATTCCCGGGATATCCAGGCACATCATATTACAGAAGCCATTCACTATAGAAGCCTTGACAAGGGCCTATAGGAAACTGAAGAAAGAATGATAAAAAAATGAAAAAAACTATCATACCTTTAAGATGGATAATACCTCTGAAAAACTGGAAGAAAGCAATAATCAGAACCTCTATTGTTATAATTCTGATAATCTGTATTAATGCATTTTTTGTAAAAGTTTTCAGGACAGTTGGCAAAAGTATGGAGCCGACAATCAGAAATTATTCCCTGGTTTTTGTAAACAGGCTCGCTTACCTTCATCATATTCCTGCAGAAGACGATATAATAGTATTCAGAACGTCAAACAGGCCATACCTGTATTTTGTTAAACGGGTTATCGGTCTTCCCGGTGAGACCATATCTTTTAAGGATGGCAGTCTTTACATAAACGGGATTGAAAAATCCCAGCCGTATATTTCCTTTAAAGATAATTGGACAGTAAAACCATTCAAGGTCAAAAAAGGTTTTATATTTGTTGCCGGTGATAACAGACATTTTTCCTGGAATGAACAGTTTCATGCGCAGGTAAATATAAAAGATGTTATAGGAAAGGTAATAGGATACAGATGAAAAGGTTTATTATAATCGGGCTTTTGATTCTTATAATTGGAGGCATATCAGGCTTCCTTATAAAAAAAATATTTTTCCCGGATGATAAACAGCTGATAAAAAAGACCATCTATACTGTAGTTAAAAGTCTTGAAGATAAAAATATTCCCAAATTTATGCAACAGTTTTCTCCTGACTATACGGATAGTTATGGAAACACCTATGGGACTCTTGATTTTGCTGTAAAATATTATTTATCGCAGGCAGGAAGTATTAGTATAAAATTAAGCCAGATTAAAATTAAAATAAAAAATACACCTGACGGGAAAAGAGCGGACGTTAAATTTGCTGCTTATGCTACTGCATGGTCAGGTGGTTCTGAATCTGAGGAAGCGGGAAGATTTGAGCTCAAGCTAAAAAAAGAATACTTCAAATGGGAGATATACAGGTTTGGGGGAATGAAACTTAATTTCCAGTGAGGTCAGGGTAAATCCTTATATTTATTGAAGATAATCAAAAAATTTGCAGACCTGAATATTGTGTTTTATAATTTGTAAAATACAATATATCGTATTAATTATTAAAAACAAATATATGATGAACAAAAACAATAATGAACCCTCCAAAACTATAGTTATATCTATCAAAAAAAGAGACGGCAGACTCGTGCCTTTTGATAAAGATAAAATAATAGAGGCAATATTTAAAGCTGCAAAGAGCGTTGGCGGACAGGACAGGTATCTTGCAGAAGACCTTGCTGAAGCAGTAACAATGTATTTGAACAAAGAATTTAAAGATAGAATCCCTTCTGTAGAAGAAATACAGGATGCCGTGGAAAAAGTTCTTATAAAGACTGGACATGCAAAAACCGCCAAGGCATATATTCTCTACAGGGAAAAAAGGCAGAGAATAAGAAAAATAAAACAGGGTATTCAAATTTCGGAAGAACCTGATACACTGCTAAAAACGAAAGAATCCACTGACCTGAGCCTTTTTGTAAGGACCAGCGGAGAGGATATTATCACATGGAACAGGGAAAAAATAGTATCTTCACTCGTAAGAGAAACGTCCCTTGATGAAAGAATTGCAAGAACAATTGCTGTTGAAGTTGAAAAGGGGATTTTTACTTCAAAGGTGAAATTTCTTACGTCTCCTCTTATAAGAGAAATGGTCAATGCAAAACTCATTGAACTCGGTTTTGAACAAGAAAGAAAAAAATATACACGGTTGGGTCTTCCTCTTATAGATGTAAGAAATATTATAATCCATCCAAACAAGGAAAATGCCAATATTCCGCATAATCCTGAAGCAACCAATCTTACACTTGCAGAAAACATAAAAAAAGAATTTGCCCTGCTGGAAGTTTTTTCTCCGGAGGTTTCTGATGCCCATATGAGAGGTGATATTCACCTGCACGACCTTGGTTTCATAGACAGACCTTATTCCTTTTCCCCCTATGAAACTATTATTATAAAAGAAAATGGATTTATAAATTGTTTTAATTTAAAACAATTTTTTGAGTTTGCTGATTCAGATGTAATAAAGGGTAATGATTTTGAATTTAAAGAACCTCAAGATATTAAAGTATTAGATAAAGGCGGATTTGTTTCTTTAAAAAGGGTTATAAGACATAAAATATCAGAACCTCTTTTATCTATAAGTACAAAAAATGGAAAAACTATAGTTGTAACAAAAGACCATCCTTTTATCAGGTTACAAGATAAAATTAAATGTATAGAATGTAAATATTGTGGGAATAAAGAAAATATTGTTAAAGATGGTGGAAGAAGAGAGAATACAAGGATTTATTGGTGTAAGAAGTGTGGCAAAAGGTTTAGAGGAAATATCCAAAAGGTTGACAGTCTAATCTTTGAAACTGTTTCAGCGGAAAAATTAACTACATATGATTTTATTTTAACACCCTTAATTACAAATGTGGCATGTTCAGGTTTATATAAGGATGAATTTATCAATAATGAAGAAAAAGCATGGTTTTTAGGTTACTTTATTGCAGAAGGATTTTACGGTAAAAATGAAATGGCAATAAGAAGTAAAGAATTGGTAAGGGTAAAAAACTATCTTGATAAAAACAATATTAAATATGCTGGAGATGAAGAAAGAATTAGAATCTATAGTAAGAGTCTAACGGATAAATTTCAACAAGATTTACAAATTGGTATTTATTCTCAAAATAAAACACTACCTTCAAACTTTTACGAAATGGAAGAAAATATTCAATCAGCAATTATCTCCGGAATAATAGATGGTGATGGTACTATAAGGACTGATAATTATGTAACAGAAGTTATGATTCGTGTAACATCAAAAACTTTACTTTCTCAAATACAATTGTGGCTTGATATTAAAGGAATACGAAATCATTTACGACATATAAATAGTTATGGGCCAAGATGGTATAGAGGGAAAAAAATTGAATCCAGGTTGCCTTTATTTTTATTGAGAATTTATTTAACCCGGGAAGATAAAAAATATTTCAAGATGTGTAATAAGATAAATAAACTTAATGGAGGATTTAAATCTTGTAAAAAAAATATAAGCCACTCTGAATTTTCGCCTGTATTTAAAATAAAAGAAATAAAAAACATTGATAGTTATGTTTATGACATAACAACAGAAAGTAAGACTTTTATTTGTAGTGGTATCTGGGCACATAATTGCAGTGGCCAAAGTTTGGAATATATTAAGAAATTCGGACTTAACCTTCCCAACTCTTTATCAATGGCAAAACCTGCAAAACATCCGGAAACGCTTTTAGCACACATGGTAAAATTTTCAGCAGCCCTGCAGGGGCATTTTAACGGGGCTATCGGCTGGGATGCCATTAACGTATTTTTTGCGCCTTTCCTTACAGGGGTTTCTGACAGGGAAATAAAACAGCTTGCACAGATGCTTATTTACGAATATAGCCAGCAGGCCGTTGCAAGGGGGGGGCAGGCAATATTCAGTGACGTAAATCTTTACTGGGAAATACCGGAACACTTTGTTAATGTGAAGGCGATTGGGCCCGGCGGAACCGAAACAGGTAAGGTTTATGGGGAATATGAAAAAGAATCACAGGGATTTATAAAGGCTCTTTTTGAGGTATACCTCCAGGGGGATGGAATGGGAAGACCTTTTTTCTTCCCCAAACCCCTGCTGCACATTACCAACAAGTTTTTTCAGACTGAAGGAGCAGATGAATTTCTTGAGCTTGCCTGTCTTGTTGGTTCAGAAAAGGGAAATACGTATTTTGTTTTTGACAGGGATAACACGGCAAAAATAAGCGAGTGCTGCCGTTTGCAGTTCAAGCTTGAAGCCTCTGACCTTGAGGATGCAAAACATCCATGGAAGATGAGATTTTCCGCATTGCAGAACGTTACTCTCAATCTGCCCCGCTGTGCCTATATTGCTGAACATGATGAAACAAAACTGTTTGAAACCATGGATAAATTTATGGAGCGGGTCGTAAAAGCACACATTGAAAAAAGAAGATTCATTGAAAAAATTCTTGCCTTGGGACAGAACGGACCACTTGCGCTCCTGACAATGAATCTTGATGGAGAATCTTATTTAAGAATGCACAGGGTTACGCATCTTATAGGATTGCTTGGATTAAATGAAATGGTACAGTACCATACGGGCTTGCAATTGCATGAAAGCGAGGATGCTTTTAAAATGGGGCTTAGGATTATTTCTTATCTGAAGATTGCCTGTGAAAAATATAGCCGGCAAACAGGATTAAAGTTTGTTCTTGAACAAACTCCGGCTGAATCCACTGCATACAGGTTTGCCAGGCTTGATCTTGGGCATTATTATGAGCAGACAAAAGAGGTTATAAAAGGGACCCTGTCGGACAACGTTTATTATACAAATTCAACCTATCTGAATATTTCTGAAAATATTTCGCCTGTTGAAAGGGTCAGGAAAGAAGGGGTTTTTCATCCCCTGATTGATGCAGGGGCTTTAACGCATGTATGGCTGGGAGAATCCAACCCGGATGTCAGGTCTCTTTCAGATTTTGTTATCAGAATTTTCAGATACACCAAAAATTCACAAGTGGCATTCAGCCCGGAATTTACGTCATGTCTTGACTGTGGTAAAGTTTACAGAGGATTACATTCCCGGTGTCCACACTGCTCCGCAGAAAAAGAAGGCATAAAAATTTTAAGATAACACAGGAGGAAAGGAAAATGGAAAAAGAAAGATTTGTTGAGTATTTGAAAAAGTTTTCTGAAAATTATGAGGTTAAAGAAAGAATGGAAGCTCAAACATCAGGAATTATGGTACAGGACAGGCAGTTTGATACCATGACATTTTTTTCAGAAAAGGCAATCCTTGATAATAACATTGAGGAGCTTTTAAAACAGACACATCATGGGAAAAACGTTGAACAGATTACAAGGGTTACAGGATATTTTTCAAAGGTGGGTTCCTGGAACAAGGGTAAAAAAGCTGAGCTGAAGGACAGGTATAGAAGTAATATAGAAAAAGTTTCGGTACAATAAACAATATGTCTTTTGAGCAAAAAATAAAAAATAAACAGGCTGTCATTGGGGTTATTGGGTTGGGGTACGTAGGACTTCCTCTTGTTTTAAAGTTTGCCGAGGTGGGCTTTAAGGTATATGGATTTGACACGGATAAAGAAAAGATTGAGAATCTTAAAAAAGGGAAGTCATATATTTCTCATATACCCGGGCAGCGGATAAAAAGTATACTTGATAGATTAATTCCAACCTCAGACATGGACCTGCTTTCAAAGCCTGATGCCATTATAATCTGTGTTCCCACGCCTCTTACGAAACATAGGGAACCGGACATCAGATTTATAGAGGAAACAACCAGGCAAATAGCAAAAAATTTAAGACAGGGTCAATTGATAGCCCTTGAATCAACAACATACCCCGGTACAACAAGGGAAATACTTCTCGCAGAATTTTTAAAAACAGGGCTGAAAGCGGGAAGAGACTTTTTTCTTGTTTTTTCGCCTGAAAGGGAGGACCCGGGAAACACCCGGTTCACAACGGGAAAAATCCCCAAGGTTGTTGGAGGTATCACACCCGCCTGTAAAAAATTAGGTATACTCCTGTATCAAAGTATAATTGAAAAAATCGTTCCTGTCTCGTCTGTTGAGGTTGCAGAATCAGTAAAACTTCTTGAGAATATATATAGAGCGGTTAATATTGCCCTTGTTAATGAGCTCAAGGTTCTTTTTGACAGGATGGACATTAATATATGGGAGGTTATTGAAGCGGCAAAAACAAAACCATTCGGGTTCCATCCATTTTACCCCGGCCCGGGCCTTGGCGGACATTGTATTCCCATAGACCCTTTTTATCTTACCTGGAAGGCAAGAGAATATGATTTTCATACAAATTTTATTGAACTTGCAGGTGAGATTAATGCAGAAATGCCCTATTACGTTATTCAACGGCTTACAGAGGCTCTGGGAAAAAACAGCAAGGCGCTTCCGGGAAGTAAAATTCTGATTATCGGGATTGCATATAAAAAAAACACTGAAGACATAAGAGAATCGCCGGGAATAAAAATAATGAAAACATTAGAGCATAGTGGTGCAGGAGTGGATTATTATGACCCTTATGTTCCGCAGGTAATAAAAAGCAGGCAGATAGAGCATGCTCTATATTCAATAAATCCTGCAAATAAAAAAATTTCCTCTTACGATGCCGTAGTGATTGTCACAGACCATTCAAATATTGATTATCAGACACTTCTTAAGCACAGCCGCATGATTATTGATACAAGAAACGTATATAAGAAACCCTTGAAAAAAGTATTCAGGGCATGATTGCACCCCTTCTTTAAAATATTTGACGGATTTTTTGCTTGTGATATTATTGATTTTGATTATTATTATCATTATTATATTTTTGGGTGTGGATTCCTATGATACGGAAAAACGAGGAAAAAATATTTGAAGATTATCTTGCCAGGGAAAATCTTAAACACAGCGAGCAGAGGAAAGAAATACTGGATGTTTTTTTAAACACAGATAAACATATAACCGCTGATGAACTGTATGGGATTGTCAGGAAAAAATATCCATCAATCGGGTATGCAACTATTTACAGAACCATCAGATTACTCTGTGAATGCGGACTCTGCCTTGAGTTAAAGATTGACGATGGAACTACCCGGTATGAACATTTATACGGGCACAGGCATCATGACCATCTTATCTGCGTAAAATGCAACAGGTTTGTTGAGGTCGTTGACCCGGACATAGAGCGGCTACAGGAAAAATTGTTTAAACGGTTCGGTTTTGCCCCGCAAAGACACAGGATGGAACTCTATGGGATATGCAAAAAATGTAAGAAGTAGGGCATGTTTTTTTAATCATATATTGATAATGAAATTCAAAATCATAAATATAACCGGAGAAATTATTCCGTGAAAAGTCTAAAATTATTACGGAAACTCAAATCAGGGTTGAAATTAAAAGACAGGCATGCATTAAGACTCAGGGAATTGTTCAGGGTATGGGGACCTGCATGGCTGGTAATGATTGCTGACGTTGATGCAGCCAGTACCATAACCGCGGCTGAAAGCGGAGTCCAGTATGGAACAAAACTTGTCTGGTTCCTGATGGTGCTTATCATTCCCCTGTATATTATACAGGAGGTGGCAGGCAGGGTGGGAACTGTGACCTGTAAGGGATTAGGTGAGCTTATAAAGGAGAACTATAGCAGGCGGATGGCGATTTTTGCAGCGGTTCCCATGGCTCTGGTTGATACAATCAGCTATATTGTGGAGTATACCGGCTGTGCCATAGGCTTCCAGCTTTTTGGAATCCCACCCTTGATTTCTGTTCCAGTGGTGTTTTTAATTCATATCAGCGTTGTGTATAAAAAGAAATACATTGAGGCCGAAAAACCATTGATAGCAATCACCGTATTGTTTGCCCTCGCATGGATAATATCCGCATTTTTAAGAGCACGGCATGGAATTTCGTTTACGCCTTTTTATTTCTCTGCTTCACCAGATTTTATTTATATGTTAGCAGCAAACGTTGGAGCGGTAATTATGCCCTTCATGCTGTTCTACCAGGCTTCAGCCACAGCCGAGAAATGCATTACGATAAATAATCTTTGGGCAGTGAGATTAGAAACTTTTATAGGCGCTTTTGCCTCAGAGGTGATAATGGTGGCAATACTGATTGCGACTGTAGGGGTAAGCGCAAGTTCTCTTCAATTTGCATCACCTAAAGTTCTGTCTCATGGGCTGGCATCTGTGGCTGGAGGTTTTGCCCCGTATTTTTTCGGTATTGGTCTGCTCACGGCTTCATTCATCGCACTGATAGTTATCTCCCTGGGAAGTTCATGGGGTGTCGTAGAGGCATTAGGATGGGGCAGAAAAAACTGGTTCAAGATATACCTGTTTGAATCCATACCTGCCGTGATAATCCCGATGCTATCATTAAATCTTATCAACCTTGCGATTAACCTGATGATATTGCAACTCGTTGTGCTGGTGGTCCCTGCTGTAATATTAGGCATGATGGCTTCCGATAAAAAGCTGATGGGGGATTATTTCCTGCATGGATTGAACAAGTGGATTTACTGGATTATACTTGTACTGATATTCTTTACAGGACTTATAACCATGATTTTATTGATTAAACACAGCTTATAGCGTCCTGTGTTGCTATAGAATTTGGAGGGTGTTTTTATTTATAAGGATGTCATCTTCAATCCGGACACCAAAACTATCATTTATGTATAATCCGGGTTCAATTGTGATAACCATATTCTCTTTTAGGATGTCCCGGCTTTTGGAACTTAAAGATGGAGCTTCATGTATTTCCAGCCCGATACCATGACCCAGTCCATGAAGAAACTGTTTACCAAGTGCTTTTTTCTCAAACAGATTGTAAGCATACAGGAACAGTTTTTTACATGATTTCCCCTCTGCTACGTTTTCAATGACCTTTTTCTGGACGTCTTCAACGATTTTATAAATGTTTTTAAATTCCTGAGTGGGGCGTCCTGCATAATAAGTTCTTGTGAGGTCTGAATGATAACCTTCAAAATTTACACCAAAATCAATCAGGACGGCATCATTTTCCTTTAGTTCCCTGTCTTTTGATGCATGGTGCGGGAAGGAGGCGTTTTCTCCAAAGGCGACAATGGGAGGAAAACTTTCTTTTGCATTCCATTTTTTTCTTACCAAATAAAGAAAGTATCCCACTGCCTCAATTTCTTTTATCCCCGGCTTAATGAATTCTTTCAGTTCTTTAAATACGGATTTTGAGATTTGAACAGATTTTTTTATTATTTCTATTTCATCTTTTTCTTTTATTGCGCGTAGTTTTTTTACAGGGTCTGCTTTTACAGGAAGAAACTTTTTGTCTGAGATTTTTACCCAGTTTTCAACTCTTTCACAGGAAGATTCAGATGGAATAAAAAAGATTTTTTCTGATGAGGACAGTACCTTTTTGAAATTTCGTTTTTTAGACGGGTCTATAACCTCTGAAGGTATTTTGATATTCCGGCTCGCAAAATCATGATATATTGAACTTGTAAAAAAGCAGGAGGAACTTTTTGTAATGTATAATAATCCTTCAACATCCTTTAAGCCTGTAAGATATACTACATTGGGATAAGATGCCACAAGGAGACCATTCCCTTTTGTACTTGATAAATAATTCCTTGTTTTTTCCAGTCTTTTATTGAAATCAGCCATAATTGAAAACTTACTGTAATTTTAATATATGTCTTTTATAATTTGCAATATTTTTGTGGCAGAAACCACTGTAATCTTTTTATGAACAGGATAAATATTTTTTCCTGGATATATAACCCATATTTTTTCTAAGTTGAGGTCATGCATTGAAATCTGCATAGAACGGGTAATAGTTGGAGCCTCATTCCATTTAAATTCAATTCCATAACGTTTTCCACCGGACATAATAACCAAATCTATTTCTGCTCCACTATGACTTGACCAGAAATATATATTTTGGGAAGGAAACGTTTTCAATATTTGTTCTAACATGAAACCTTCCCATGATGCCCCTATTTTAGGATGAGACCATAAAATTTGTTTTTCTGGAATAGACATAAGGGTATGGAAAATTCCACTGTCACGCAGATAAATTTTAGGGGATTTCACCTGACGTTTATGAATATTTTCATACCATGGCTGGAGTTGTCTTACCATATAAGTTTGTGTCAGAATATCAAGATAATTTCGTACGGTTTTGCCTGAAAGGCCTAATGCTTGTGCAAGTTCAGATGCATTCCATATCTGGCCATGATAGTGCGCTAACATTGTCCAGAATCTTCGCATGGCAGGTGCAGGAATAAAAATGCCCAACTGGGGGATATCCCTTTGAAGGAACGTATTTATAAAATTTTCCCGCCAGTCCATGCTATCTTTATTATTTTTTGCTAAAAATGAACGTGGAAAACATCCACGCAACCAAAGTTTTTCAAGATTTTCTACACCCGTCTCTTCCATATCAAACCCACCCAATTCAATAAATTCAATTCGTCCCGCCAACGATTCAGATGCATGTTTTATTAATGAAGGGGATGCACTACCAAGAATTAAAAATTTGGTATATTTGTTTTTTTTATCAGCTAATACCCTTAAAACCGGAAACAGGTCGGGTTTTTGCTGAATTTCATCTATAACAACCAGACCTCTTAATGATTCAAGATACAGAGTCGGGTTTTGTAATTTTGATAAGTCTTCATGGGATTCCAGGTCAAGGTAGGTGATATTTTGAAGATTAGTCAGCATATGAGCCAGGGTGGTTTTTCCACATTGTCTGGGACCAAGTAAAACAGTAATTGGTGTCCGTTTTAAAGCATTTTGCAATAAATGTAAATATCTATTCCGTGGTATCATATAGGAGGAATTTTATCATTGAAAAACAGGAATGTCAATCCTTATTTTCAATGTAAAAGATTTATATTATGTTACATTAATAACAAAAATTTTAATGGAATTTTTACAATAGAATCATTAACTAATTTTAATCCGCTGCTTCCAAAAACTAATCCATACCGGCTTTTTACTTTTCTCATTGTGTTTTCAACCTGTTCAGTTTCCTCTTTATTAAATCCAACCTCAATCACAATATTGCTTCTGTCTTTCAGGGTCAGCGTAAAATCCGCCCCGCCTGCGGCAAAATCATATCGTAAATCATAGGCAAAAAACTTTTTCAGATCTTTTTCAAAAATCAGTGCAAAATAATCTTCTAATTTTTTGCCCTCTATTCCTGAAGGGAAGTTATTATCTAAAATAGCACTGCGTAATGAAGGAGTAATAAAAAGATATTTTGGGGTTTTTCTTGTTGTTCCATAAGTTTGTCCATAACTTTTGACTTTTACAATAATACCACTCAATACCAATACATCTAAAAGAGCAGATAAAGTCCTGATATTTTCTATGTGTAAAGATTTTTGAAGTTTGTCATAACTGATTAAATCAGAATTTGCTAATATATAAAGTAAATCATATATCTTACTTACTGTTTCAGTTTTAAATTTTCTCAATGTAATTATATCCTTTGTAATAATTCCATTAATCACATTTTTTATTCGCTCAACTATTTCAATTTGATTTCGCAGCTCAACAGCAAAAGGAAAACCACCATTTTTAAAAAATTCATCTTCACACCCAGCCGGCAAATTTATAAAAAATTTGTTTACTTCAGATTCTTTATTTTTAAGTCCGGCAAAAACTTTTTTTGCATCCTTTGAGTTAAAGATAATTTCTTTTAAATTTTCAGATAAATTTTTTATTGGACATACATTATTTTTCAATATCAAATATTCATTAAATTTCATCGGAAAAAGTTCTATTACTGTTGCTCTTCTCATTAAATCAGCACTCATTTTTATATTGATAGCAGAAGAACCTGTAGCAATAATTAGTAAATTTTTATGCCCTTTTATGCCGTCAAATAGGATTTTGAGAAACAGATTCCACTGCATATCAAAATGCACTTCGTCAAGCAAAAGCAATATTTTTTTGTCCAAACCAACAAAATTCAGATTATTTACTTTTTCAAAGAATTTAAAAAATTCCTTTAGAGTAATTTGTTCAAAATGAAATTTACTGATATCAAAATAAAATCTATAATCAAGTTTATTGAAATTCTGAATTATTTTTGCATCCAATGGCTCGGCGGGATTTAAAAATTTTTCAATTTTTAAAATTTGCATTAAAAAAGTGGTTTTTCCCACACCTCTAATGCCAGGCAGAAGAATAATTTTTTCAAATTCGTTTAAATTGTTGTTTAAAAAATCATTGAAGATTTTCTTAAAATAAGAGAAAATGTGCCTGGTTGGCTTTAAATTTTTATCATCAGTATAAACATAACCATCATTTAATTGAGGTAGAATCTTAAGCCAGTTTTTATAAAAATCGTCTAATTTTATCTCGTTCATTGGATTATCAGATTGTATTATAATACAAATTAAATCTATATTCAGATTGTATTATAATACAATCCTTTTCTATCTGTCAAAAATTATTTGTAGTTTAAAAGATAAAATTATCACTCATAACGGAGGGCTTCTATCGGGTCAAGCAAGGATGCCTTGTATGCAGGATAGTATCCAAAAAACACGCCCACAAAGACAGAAAAGCCTAATGCAATAATAATTGAATAAAAAGATATTATCGTGGGCCAGCCGGCAATGACAGATACTATCTTTGAACCAATAGAACCGATTATAATACCAATAATACTTCCTATCAGGGATAACAGGACCGCCTCAATAAGAAACTGGAGTCTTATGTCAGGTGTTTTTGCGCCTACTGCCATTCTTATCCCTATTTCTCTTGTTCTTTCTGTAACTGAAACAAGCATAATATTCATAATTCCGATACCGCCTACAATTAATGATATGGATGCAATAGCAGCAAGAAGCAGTGTCATTATACTGGAAGATTGCTGCACTGCCGTTAATATTTCTGTTAGATTACGGATAAAAAAATCATCATTCTGCTTGGGAAGCAAATGGTGTCTTTGTCTTAAAAGCGCCTCAATCTGCTGCTGTGCAAAATTTATGTCCGTTGAATTTTTTGCCTGGACCATTATATTCCTGACCATACCCGGAAACGTTGTCCCAAAAAGTTTCTGTTGTCCTGTTGATAGAGGAACAAAAGCCACGTCATCCTGGTCCTGTCCCATCAATGACTGCCCCTTGCTAATTAAAACACCGATAATCAGGAAAGGGATGTTTTTTATTGTTATGGTTTTACCTGTAGGGTCAGTACTTCCAAAGAGATTTGTTGCTACAGTCTGACCTAATATACATACATTTGTGGCCCCCTGCATGTCCTGTTGTGTAAACCCTCTTCCTTCTGCCAGCGTCCACTCTCTTATTTTAAAGTATGAAGAAGTCGTCCCCTGGACGTTTGTTGACCAGTTTTGATTTCTATAAACCAATTGTTCGCTGCCGGAAAGCATAGGCGCATCTCTAAGTACAGCAGGACAGTCTTTTACGATTGCCTGTGCATCACCTATAGAAAGGGTTGAGGCACCGCCATAACCTGTTCTGACCCCGCCTACTGTCATTGAACCTGGTAGAATTATAATAAGATTACTTCCTATGTTTTCTATCTGTTGGGTTATTCTCTGTTTTGCCCCTAAGCCTACGGCAAGCATGGTAATTACGGCAGATACGCCAATAATTATTCCCAGCATTGTCAGAAAAGAGCGCATCTTGTTGACCTTTAATGCCCTTATAGAAACTTTTATAGTGGAATTAATATCAATCATTTGGTTTTTTCATCATTTATAATAAGCCCGTCAAGAAATCTTATTATTCTTTTACTGTAACCTGCAATATCTGATTCATGCGTAACAAGAATAATGGTTAAACCAATTTCATTATTTAGTTTTACAAAAAGTTCCATTAATTCATGACTTGATTTTGTATCAAGGTTTCCTGTAGGCTCATCTGCCATAATTATTGGTGCATTATTCACAAGAGCCCTTGCTATTGCCACTCTTTGCTGCTGTCCTCCTGATAACTGGTTTGGATAATTATTTACCCTGTTTTCAAGCCCGACAGTCTTTAGCGCCTGGAGTGCCTTCTCTCTTCTCTCTTTTATGCTTATTTTGGCATAAAACATCGGCAGCTCTACATTTTCAATGGCAGACGTTCTTGAAAGAAGATTAAAACCCTGGAACACAAAACCTATTTTTTTGTTTCTTATGTCGGCAAGCTGATTTTTTTTAAGCTCGCTTACATTTTCCCCATCAAGAAAATACTGTCCGCTTGTAGGAATGTCAAGACATCCGAGTATATGCATAAATGTTGATTTTCCTGAACCTGAAGGTCCCATTATTGCAACAAATTCCCCTTTTTCTATAGCAGCAGAAACACCATTAAGGGCATTTATCTCCAATGAGCCGTCCATTTTATAAATCTTTCGGATATCTACAACCTTTATAAGTGGCATTTCTAGAACATTCCCGGTCCCCTTGGACCTCTATTAAAACCCTGGCCTGTCTGCAGGCTTACCCCAATAATGACTTTTTCACCCTCTTTTATGTTTTCTGATACGAGCTGTGTATAATTATCATCATTTATTCCTGTTTTTATGGCAGCCCACAGGGGCTTTCCCTTTTCAATCAGCCATATACCTGTTTTTTTATGCACAGGATACTGTTTTGGCATACGTACTATTAAGGCTGAGTTTGGAATTCTTAAAACATTATTCTTTTTTGCCACTATTATAGACACGTTGGCAGTCATGCCCGGTACTAATTTTAAATCAGGATTGCTGACGTTTATAACAGCATCATAGGTAACAACGTTTTGAATTGTGGTGGGCGCTATTCTTACCTGGTATACTGTTCCTTTAAAGGTTGTATCCGGGTATCCGTATACAGTAAAATCCGCCTCCTGCCCGGGTTTTATACTTCCTATGTTTGTTTCATTGACATTGGTATCTATCTCCATTTTTTTAAGGTTTTGTGCTATCTCAAAAAGTGTTGGGGTCTGGAAACTTGCAGCTACTGTCTGCCCCACATCAACGTTTCGTGAAATCACAATACCGTTTACCGGTGAAATAATTTTTGTATAGCTGATATTCAGTTCAGCATTTCGTACAGCATATTGATTTCCATCAATTTCCTCTTTATCGGCTGATACGTTGGCTTTGGCAGTATTATAGGCAGTAGTGTCATTATCCAGCTGGTTTTTGGCGATAAAGTTCTGTTTGTAGAGACTCAGGTCCCTTTCCTTTGTTAGCTTATCATTTGCAAGTGTGGCTTCATCCCCTGTAAGTTTTGCCTCTGACTGTAAAAGAGTCGCTTTTGCCTGGTTTAGCGCAATTTCATAAGGGGATGGGTCTATTACGGCAATAACCTCTCCTTTTTTTACAACAGAGTTATAGTCAGCATACAGGTTTGTTATTGTTCCTGAAACTCTGCTTCCAACGTTGACGGTGATTATAGGATTAACCGTTCCTGTGGTTTCAACAGTTTCTGTGATGCCGCCTTTTGTAATCTTTGCCGTCTGAAAGGCTGAAGTATTTCCTTTTTTATGCTTCTTGTAGAAATATGTTCCTGCTATTAAAACCACTACTATAATTATCAGGCTTATAATTTTTTTTAAACTTTTTCTCATTTTATAACCCCCATTGCCTGTTCCAGCCCTGCCTGTGCAATTCTATAGTTGTACAGAGCCTGGATATAATTTTGTTGAGCAGTTAAATAAGATACAATCGCCGTAGTTACATCAAGATACGTTGCAACACCGACTTTATAACTTCCCCGGGCTATGTCTAAATTCTGTTTTGCCTGTTTTACCGTGGTTTTTGCAACCTGTATCTGCTGTATGGCTGATTGAAGGTTAAGATAATCCTGTTGGACGACAGAATATATACTCTGTCTTAACTGGTTTTCATCTGACCTTAGAACCTCTAAGTTTGCTTCGGCCTGTTTTATTTGATACTTTGTAAGGTATCCATTGAAGATGGGTAATGAAAAGGTTAACAGGACACTCCAGCCATGGCTGAGTGGAAAATCCTGTCCCCCCCAGTCATAATCTGCATTTCCGGATATTGTGGGGTAGTATCCTGTCTTTGCAAGATGTTCATTATATACTGCTGCTTGTTCCTGGAAATGCAGGGATTTAAGGTCCTGCCTGTTTTGATATGCTGAGGTTAAAGCTTTATTTAAAGTTATATTGTATGGTTTAAAAGAAAGTGTATTTTTTAATGTATAAGATGGTGGATTTGGTATTCCCATTGCAATATTAAGACTTATTTCTGCATCTTTAAGATTATTTTCTCCGTTGATAAGATTTAATTTGGCATTTCCAAGAGAAACCTGGGCATTTGTAACATCTATCAGCGGTTTTACTCCAACATTATACCCGGCTTTTGCCTGGTTTAACTGCTGCTGGTATTCTGCAATGGCCTGTTTATCCACATCCACAACTTTTTGTGTCTGTCCAACATTAAAATATGCCTGGGTTACATTAAATATTACCTGTTGCTCTGTGTTGTAAAGTGTTGCATAAGAGGCTCTTGTATTAGATTTTGCGATATTAATCTTTGAAGATGTTTTACCAAAATCATAGATATTTTGTTGCAATCCAAGTCCTGCAGAATACTGGTTGAATACACCACTGGATACAGTTACGTTTGACGGGCTTGCAGGTAACTGCCTGGAATAATTGGTTGTTGCTGAAACCTGCGGATAATAGCCTGCTTTTGCCTGTCCAATCTGACTTTCATTAACCTTAACCGTATTTTCCGCTTCTGCAATAATTGGACTGTATTTTAAAGCAATGGATATACATCGGGTTAACGTAAGAGTTTCCCCTTTTTTTATCACTTCTGCTCCGGCATTACCAAGACTGAAAAGAAGAAACCCACAACATAAAAAAATAATTTTTTTCATAATTTATTATTATTCTGTAAAGTGGACTTTAATATTTTCATAGCCTCTATTATCAATGAATATTGGGAATCTGAAAGTGGGGATATTTTTTTCCCCAGGTAATTGCAGGCTACTTTTTGCATCATGTCCATTACTGTTTTCCCTTTATCAGTAAGTGTTATTGTTATGTATCGCCTGTCTTTGTTGTTTCTCTCTCTTTTTATTAATTTTTTTTCCACGAGACCATCTATAAGTTTTGATGTGGAAGGAAGCCCTGTTCCAAGATGTTTTGATAAATTGGAAAGAGAAATCTCCTTATTCCTTCTTATAAATCGTAACGTCCTGAATTGAGGCATAGAAAATTCAGAAAATTTTTCTTTCAGGACAACTTCCTTGATGGCACAGAACATCTGCGGCATAACCTCAAGTAAAACCCTTGCACATTCTTTCCTGTTATTTTTCATTTTAATTTGCCTTTCAAATAGTTTGATAATCAAAGTATATGTCAGGATAAAAAACCTGTCAAGTTTTTGTACTTTTTACAATATAATTTGTAATATATAATTATTATATGGACAATTCTATTGATATAAAAAATCTTAAAGGGATTTCTGAAAAACAAGCCATTCAGAAAATTAAGGAGAATGGCTATAATGAATTACCATCCCAGAAAAAACGCAATATACCTTTGATTTTATTTAGTGTCTTAAAAGAACCCATGCTTTTATTGATTCTTGGGATTGGTATTGTTTACTTTATTCTTGGTCAACCCCATAATGCCCTTGTCCTGATGAGCTTTATATTAGTAATTATCTATATTGTCTTTTATCAGGAATGGAAAACAGAAAAGGCTCTTGTATCTTTACGGACTCTTGCCAGTCCAAGAGCCATAGTTGTTAGAGATGGCAGGCAAAAAAGAGTACCGGGAATAGAAGTGGTTTGTAATGATATTATTATTCTCAAAACCGGAGATAGAATTCCCGCAGATGCTATTGTCTTATCATGTATAAATATTTTGGCAGATGAATCACTTTTAACAGGTGAATCTATTCCTGTAAGAAAATCAGAATGGGATGGAGAAAAAATTTTTTCAAAACCTGGTGGAGATGACCTGCCTTTTGTATATTCCGGGTCCCTTATTGTGCAAGGGACAGGAATTGCAAAGGTATATGCTACAGGTTCAAATACAGAAATAGGCAAAATCGGGAAATCGCTTCAGAATATTACCCATGAAAAAACTCCGCTCCAAAAAGAAGTATCAAAAATTGTTTATAATATTTCTCTTGGCAGTCTTATCCTATCCGCATTTATAATTTTAATTTATGGTTTTATAAAGGATAACTGGCTTGGCGGTATTCTTTCAGGCCTAACATTGAGTATGTCAATTCTTCCAGAGGAAATTCCTGTTATTCTTGTGATATTTTTGACATTGGGAGCCTGGAGACTTTCAAAAAATCAGGTTTTAACCAGAGACATATATGCCTTTGAAACACTTGGAGATATAACAACTTTGGCTGTGGATAAAACAGGCACACTTACCTTAAATACAACAAAACTTATAACATTGTTTGCAAATGACACTTTTTATAATATTGACAAGAATAATATTGATTTATTATCTGAAGATGCCCATAAACTTATAGAATATAGTATTCTTGCAAGCCAAAAAGACCCATTTGACCCTATTGAAAAAGAAATAAAACAGATAGGAGAAGATTATCTTAAAGGAACAGAACATATACATCTAAACTGGAAATTTATAAAAGAGTATCCTCTTTCAAAAAATTTACTTGCTATATCAAATGTTTGGGAATCTCCTGATAGAAAAAATTATATTATTTCTACAAAAGGTTCACCTGAATCTATTGCAGACCTTTGTCATTTTAATGATAAACAAAGAAATAATTTGAAAGTATCAATAGGGAATATGACTAAAAATGGACTGAGAATATTAGGGGTGGCTCAAGCGTCTTTTAGAAAAACAGGGCTTCCGGAAGGGCAGCATGACTTTGATTTTAATTTTATAGGTTTAATTGGATTCAGCGACCCCATCAGACCAACAGTTATAGCATCAATAAAAAAAGCGTACGATGCAGGTATACGGATTATTATGTTAACCGGGGATTATCCCCAGACGGCTATTTATGTTGCGAATGAAATTGGACTAAAAAATCCATCCCAATATATTACAGGCGAAGAATTAGAAAAAATGGATGCTGAAAGATTAAAAGATAAGATAAAAACAGTTAACCTGTTTGCTCGAATTACATCCGAACAAAAGCTGAAAATAGTTACTGCATTAAAAAAAAATGGGGAAGTAGTGGCAATGACAGGAGATGGAGTAAACGATGCTCCCGCCTTAAAATCAGCCAACATTGGAATCGCTATGGGCGAAAGGGGAACAGATGTTGCAAGGGAATCTGCTGTACTTGTAGTTCTTAATGATGATTTTTCTTCTATTATAGATGGTATTAATTCCGGAAGAAAGGTTTTTGGAAATATTAAAAAAGCTATAGATTATGCTATAGCGATTCATATTCCAATAGCAGGTATGGTCCTATTTCCTATTATTTTTAATCTGCCGATTATGTTATTCCCTGTGCATATTGCATTTTTAGAGTTGATTATTGACCCTGTATGCGGAGTTGTTTTTGAATCGGCGCCTGAAGAAAAAGATATTATGAAAAAGCCTCCAAGGAACTTAAAAGAGCCATTACTTAACAGGCAAACATTAACTATTAGTTTATTACAGGGAATTAGTGTCCTGACAGTTGTGCTTGGAGTTTTTTTATTCGCACTGGCTATGAAAAAAAGTTATACTGAAATAAGGGCTCTTACATTTTCCACGCTTGTTTTTGCAAATATATTGCTAATCCTTGTAAATTTTTCATGGTCACAAAATATATTTAAAATTATAAAAACAAAAAACAAGTCAATCTGGTTTGTATCTTTTATATCGCTGGCTGCATTAATTTTTACAATTTATATGCCTGAGATACAAAAATTTTTCTATTTTTCCGCATTACCTTTACATGATTGGGTTGTTGTAATTGTTGGCGGGATTTTCAGTCTGTTATGGTTTGAAATTTTAAAAACAATAAAAAACATAATTTAGGATAAAACATGAAATATATTAAGCATTTTTTTATTGGGCATTTTGATTTTATTTTATTTTTTTTAATACTGATTATTATCAATTTCCCGCTTTTTATTGGTGGAAATACCAATTATTTTGCTTTTTATTTCATGGGTACAGGGCATTGGTGGCAAATCCTTACTTTTGTTTTTGCACATCTTACCGTGTTTCACTTTTTTATTGACGTTATACCCTTTCTTGTGCTTTATTTTTTTCTTGATGAAAAAAATATCCTCTGGAGAATGGTATATTTTCTTATTATCTGGATGGCTAATATTCTTGCTGTCCTGTTTTTTCACCCGGTAAATATTACAAGTATAAGAGGTCTTTCAGGAATTACGTATGGATTTATAGTAATTACCGCTCTTGAACTGGTTTTTAACAGGAGGGATAAAATTATCAGGACGGCCGGTATATTTTCTTTCTTATTTATGTTATGGCTTGTATCTTATGAAATGATTACCCGGAAATTTCCATTTCAGTTTCTTCTTCTGGGCCGCGTGGGTATTCCTGTTTTTGTCTGCCACCTGGCGGGAGTGATTTCAGCAGTTTTTATTTTTTCAGCAAGACAGATTATAGGACAAAATAATTCGGGATTTATCCAAAAATCTTAATATATGATAAAATAATAAAATGAAATCTTTAATTACAGGCTGTGCTGGTTTTATCGGACATAAAACATGTGAGGAATTTTTAAATAAGGGGTATGAGGTTTTTGGAATAGATGACCTTAATGATTATTATGACGTTCAACTAAAACTTTTACGGCTTAAAACCCTTACCTCCAAAAAAAACTTTACGTTCAAAAAGGTTGACGTTACCAATAAAAATTCTGTTGAAAAGATTGTCAGGAATTTTTTACCGGATATTATCGTAAATTTGGCGGCACGGGCGGGTGTAAGAGCAAGTATATTGAATCCTTATATATATTTTCAGGTAAATACCATGGCAACCCTTAACCTGCTTGAACTGGCAAAAAAATATAAATCTAAAAAATTTATATTTTCTTCCACGTCATCACTGTATGCAGGCCAGAAGATGCCATTTACTGAAATTTTACCTGTAAATGAACCAATATCTCCATATGCTGCATCAAAAAAATCAGCTGAGGTTACCTGTTATACATACAATTATCTTTATGGAATAGACATAACAATTCTCCGTTATTTTACCGTATACGGGCCCTGGGGCAGACCTGATATGTCAATATTCAGATTTATAAAACAGATTGACGAGGGTAAAAAAATTATTGTTTATGGTGATGGTTCACAAAGCAGGGATTTTACTTATATTGATGACATAGGCAAAGGAACATTTTTGGCAAAGAAAAGTCTCGGGTTTGAAATTATAAACCTTGGAAGTGATGACCCGCATGATTTAAAAGAGGTTATACGTACGATAGAAAATCTCCTCGGAAAAAAAGCGGAAATTATATATAAGGCTTTTCATCCTTCAGATATGAAATCAACCTGGGCAGGTATTGAGAAAGCAAAGAAATTACTCGGTTGGACACCGGCAGTTTCGTTTAATGAAGGATTAAAAAGAACCGTTGAATGGTATATTGAAAATAAAAAACAGATTTCAAGAATACAAATATAGAAAATGCTAAGTGAACGGTGTTTGAAATAAGTTTGGATTGTCTTTGAGGCTTTGTTTGAAAGAATGTTTTTACAAAGATGAGAAGAGCAATCTAAAACTTATTTCCTACTTCAGCTCAGTAAATTATTAACACTGTTTAGTGAATATTTACAAAACATAATTTTCACAGTCTATTGACAGAGATATAAGATTTATTTATATTATATGCAATATTTTTCTTTTATATGCGGGAATAACTCAGCGGTAGAGTGCGACCTTGCCAAGGTCGAAGTCGCGGGTTCAAATCCCGTTTCCCGCTCTTAGTAATTCTTACTGCGAGAAAGGGGTTTGAACCATGGGTTCACCACGACGCCTGTTTTTACCATATAGGTAGTTGTTTTCCAAAGAAGGCGGAGAGTGTGCGTCAGTGGTGCATCTTTGATAGTTCCAGCACAATCCCGTTTTCCGCTTTTGGTAATTCTTACTGCGAGAAAGGGGTTTGGTAAATACTCAAGTAGAACGACGTCTGAAGTAAGTTTGGATTGTCTTTAAATCTTTATTTGAAGCATTTATCTTTATAAAGATATAAAGAGCAATCCAGAACTTATTTCTTACTTCAGCTCAGTCCATTATACCTGGAATATTTACGGGGTTTGAATAGAAAATTATGAAAATAGCTATTCCAAAAGAAATTGTAGTTAATGAGCATCGTGTTGCAATCATTCCTGAAACAGTGGCAAAATTAGTCAGGGCAGGGATGAACGTATCTGTTGAATCAAAGGCAGGTGAAAACGCCGATTTTCCGGATAAATTCTATGCTGACGCCGGGGCAAAAATAGTATCGGACGTGCAAACACTGTTAAGCGATTCAGATGTTGTGTTTAAGGTTCAGAAACCGGTTCTTAATCAATCCATCAATAAACATGAGATTGATATGATAAAACAGGGGGCAGTTTTGATTGGTCTGCTTCAGCCAGGTTCTGATCCTGAAACTATACAGATGCTGACAAAAAATAAAATTACCGGTTTCAGTCTGAATTTTATCCCGCGTATAAGCCGTGCCCAATCAATGGACATTCTTTCATCCCAGAGCAGTATATCAGGATATAAATCAGTTTTATTGGCTGCGAATGAACTTAAAAGGTTTTTTCCAATGATGATGACTGCAGCAGGAACGATTATTCCTGCTAAAGTTTTTATATTGGGGGCAGGCGTTGCCGGGTTGCAGGCTATTGCTACTGCCCGGCGGTTAGGTGCCATTGTTCAGGCATTTGATGTCCGGCCGGCAGTAAAACAGGAGGTGGAAAGCTTAGGGGCAAAATTTGTTGGTTTGGCTATAGAAGAAGCCGCCTCTGCCACAGGCTATGCAAAAGAGGTAAGCCAGGAACACCAGGTCAGGGAAAAGGAACTCATTGCACAATATATAAAAGATGCAGATATTGCTATTTCCACTGCCCTGATACCCGGTAAACGGGCACCTATTCTTATTACCAGGGAAATGGTGGAAACAATGAAACCCGGTTCTGTTATTGTTGATATTGCCGCGGAACAGGGTGGAAATTGTGAACTGACGCAGGCAGACAAATCGGTACTCCATAATAATGTTACAATACTTGGTCCGGTTAATATACCCAGCATGATGAGCTGCCATGCCAGTCAAATGTATTCACGCAATATTTTCAGTTTTTTTAATCTTATTGTCCAAGAAGGCAGACTGAACATGGATTTTAATGACCCGATTATTAAACAGACCTGTATTACACACCAGGGGGAGATACTTAAAAAATAAAGTAAATACTCAAGTAGAACGGTGCTTGAAATAAGTTTGGATTGTCTTGAAATCTTTATTTGAAGCATTTATCTTTATAAAGATATAAAGAGCAATCCATAACTTATCTCTGAACATTTTCATTTCAATCACTGAGACGGGGTTTACTAAATATTTACTAAAATAAAATGTACCAGGGAGGATAATTATATGACAGGCTCTACAGTTGGTCTTTTTCTTTTTTATATATTTATTATGGCAATTTTTGTAGGATTTGAGGTTATATCCAAGGTTCCTGTAATTCTTCATACGCCTCTTATGTCAGGAACAAATGCCATTCATGGAATTATTCTTATTGGCGGTATTCTCGTACTTGCTTCTGCATCTAGTCTTTTGGCTTTTATTTTTGGTTTTATTGCAGTTGTTTTTGGTTCAATCAATGTTTTTGGAGGATTCATGGTCACCAATCGTATGCTGGAAATGTTTAAAAGGAAGAAAAAATGAATTTGACAATTGGCTTGCTCTATCTGGTTTCCGCAGTTTTATTTATTTTGGGTATGAAACGGTTGAGTTCCCCGGAAACAGCCCGTTCAGGGAATCTAATATCAGCAGCAGGGATGTTTATTGCAATTGTCTCTACCATTCCATTATTGTCCGGGGTAACCGGTAAATCCGCATTTCATCACCACCTGCTTAACTATATTTTAATTATTGCAGGTATATTAATAGGGTTGATTATCGGAGCATTAGGAGCGTATTTGGTTAAAATGACTGCGATTCCTCAAATGGTGGCTCTGTTTAATGGAGTTGGCGGTGGTGCAGCAGCATTAGTTGCAACAATGGAATTTCTTACCCATGCGCACCATCCGGGAACTATTTCGTCTTCCTTTGCAATCACGATGCTTTTTGCCTCTTTTATTGGTTCCATTTCTTTTACAGGGAGTTTAATCGCCTTTGGTAAATTACAGGGATTAATAGAGCGGCCGATAACGTATCCCCTTCAGAAGATTGTTAATGGAATTATTTTGTTTGGTATTGTTTTATTGGGTATATACTTAGCAGGTATTGCCCATAATCCCGTAATTTTTGGCTGGTTTTTTATAATATCATTGCTCTTTGGAGTACTGATGGTATTACCTATTGGCGGTGCAGATATGCCTGTAATTATTTCATTTCTTAACTCTTTTACCGGTATTGCCGTAGCTGCTGATGGATTCACCATAAATAACGTTGCCATGATTATAGGCGGAACTCTTGTCGGTTCTTCAGGTACGTTGCTTACCATTTTGATGTGTAAGGCGATGAATCGCTCCATTACAAATGTTCTCTTTGGAGCTTTTGGAAAGGTTGCCACTAAGACTTCTCCTTCTGCTTCCATAAAAGACCAAAATGTTAAACCAATTACGGCAGATGACGTGGCTGTTATGCTTGCCTATGCCCAGCTTGTCATAATCGTTCCCGGTTATGGACTGGCAGTTGCCCAGGCACAGCACCAAGTCAGGGAATTGGAGATTGAACTGGAAAAAAGAGGGGTTGACGTAAAATATGCAATTCACCCGGTTGCAGGACGTATGCCGGGGCATATGAACGTTCTTCTTGCTGAAGCCAACGTGCCTTATGACCGTCTTTATGAGATGGACCAGATTAATCCTGAATTTAAGCGGGCAGACGTCGTTCTTGTCATAGGAGCAAATGACGTGGTAAATCCTGCTGCCCGTAATAGTCCTGGCAGCCCTATTTACGGTATGCCGATTTTAGATGTTGAACAGGCCAAACAGACCATTGTTTTAAAACGGAGTATGAACCCTGGTTTTGCAGGAATTGAGAATGAGCTTTTTTATAAGCCAAACACCAGGATGCTTTTTGGTGATGCAAAAGATTCTGTATCCAAATTGGTAAATGAGGTCAAGAAAATTAAGTAATTTTCAGCCTTGTTTTATTATGAGCAAAATATTCTTTTTTCATCTTTTCAAATAATTCTTTTCTTTTGAAGTAAAGCTTTTTTAACGGTTTTTTATCCTTTTTTGCAAGTGCATAGTGCGTAATCAGTGGAAGAGTTATTGTAGAATCTCCATAACAGACAATTGCATCAGGAAGTCTGTCAGGGTCAACCTTTCCAAAAGCTCCAAAGAGAAC
>JAMDAS010000024.1 GCA_023484085.1 Candidatus Omnitrophota bacterium | reverse complement strand
GCGTAGTAAACTAATAGTATGGCTTATAAAATCTTTTTCCACTTTGTACCTGAGGATACATCCGATGGGGGTGGAAACAATCGGCAGAAATGCCGAAAAGGAGGAAAATAAAATGCGAAATGTAATGTGCGGAGTAAAACGAAGCATCCGCCAATCCGTTAGTCCGCCAGTCTTTGGGGTGGATTTATGGCGGAAAGAAGAAAGAAAAAAAGGATTTACGTTAATAGAATTACTGGTGGTAATAGCCATCATAGCGATTCTTGCAGCGATGTTACTACCAGCATTAGCAAAAGCAAGAGAAAAAGCAAGACAGGCAGTGGATATGGCAAATTTAAATCAGTTGGGGTTGGCAATGTCAATGTATCTGAATGACTATAATGGGTTTTATCCTGCATTTGGTGTCTCTGGTGGCAATTACGATTACTGGGGTAAGTGGGAGGTTTCTCAGGGATACTCGGACCCGGGCAATAATGGGGAGTGGGCGACATGGGTGCTTTGGTTGTATCCATATGTAAAAAACTGGCATGTTTTCTATGACCCTGACTGGCTGGAATTATATTCTCCACCCTCTCACCCTCCGCTATATCAGACTACTCAATATGGATATGATTATGAAGGTGGGTATGGCTTTAATATGGGGTATGATATGAGTAATGTTGAAGATCAGCTGGGATTAAATTGGGTATATATTGCCCCTACTGGTTCAGTTAATGAGAGCATGCTGAGACATCCTGGGGAAACTCTGGAAATTGGAGAAAGCGGGTATCCAGGGTGGGGCGGCGGAGCTGGGAGTTGTGATTGGCAGGGTTGGAGCGATGACTCACATTGGGTATACAGACATAATGGAGGGGCAGACCTGCTTTTCTGTGATGGTCACGTAAAGTGGTATAGTCAATCTATTCTGAACAAAACAGAGTATTATGTTGGTAATGGTACACCGACGAAAACCCCTGGATATGTTGGATATTCGGCCAATGATCAGTATGACTGGCCATTTACTATTAATCCTGCAGTAAGTTATTAAAGATTTTTATTGGTGGAAAGAAAGAGAACCACGCCTGTAAGGGCGTGGTTCTCTTTCTTGAGATTGTAAATCCTCTTTATGTTTGTGCGTAGTGCACAGACGGGGTTTACTGAATATTTACGAATTATACCTGATAAAAAAAGTAATTCTATAGTAATGGGGATGCATATGCGAGGTTCTGGACAAAAAGTATATATCAAGATTAAGGTATGGGTCGGCATATGTGTTGCAGCAATGATGCTATTATTGTGTAAGCCTGCGTTTTGTAAAAATATGCCGTCCTGGATTCCAAACCATGGAAACAGTAAATATATTGTTTTTGGTGGTCCGACCATTATTGAGAAAACCAATGGTATAACCTTGTTGTCATTGAAATGCGACGAAGGAGATATTAGTTCCGCGAAATTTTCCGGGGTATCCTGTGCACAATCCATAAGGGCTGATAACGGTCAGCCGGGTATGTTTTATTTTGTGACTGAGCCGTGGGATAAAGTAAACAAATGGCTCGGCAGGAACAACGAAATTCTTCTGACAATTCACTACTTTGACAGAGGTCCGGGGCGGTTTTACATCCAATACGATTCTTCAGACCCACGGGTAAAATATGGAAATGAACCCGCAGGAGCATGGCGTTACCCTGATGAGTTTCCCAACGGAGTTGTTCTCAAGGGTGATAAGAAGTGGAAGACCGTAAGCATGCGTCTGAAATATGCATTTTTCACCAAACGGTGCAATGGCGGGGATATCCGGATAAACCCGCAGTCGGATATTCAGATAAACAACCCGAATGCTAACATTTTTGCGCTTGCAGGAGTGGCGATAAGCCGGGTTCCTGCAGTAAATACCGGGGTTCCTGTAACCCAAAACCTGCGGGTTGAAAAAAGTGCGGATATGACGTCTTTTGGCACAGGTGCACGATTTACCGGAACGTTTGTCCAGCGCGGAAGTGAACCCATCGTAATGGAAGCAGTACTTGCTTCTTCGTTGGATACCGGCGGGCACGAGCCGAACATGGATGCTTCAGGTAATGCGTACATAGATTACGTTAATTCAGCGCTATGGACGTTCACGGTAACAACCGCAGGTCGGTACGTCATGTGGGAACGAGCCTATTTCCCGTGGAAAGGTGGATGGAATCATACTGAGGACGTGGATGGTGCAGGCGGCATCGTTATGGATGGCAACCGTGGTCCGGACGAGGGATGGCAGTGGCTGAAAGGTCGTGAATACAACCTTGTGCCGGGCACACATACTTTTCATATGACCTATATGGGCGGAGCGCGTCTAAACGTGCTGGTGTTATCACAAAATACAAAAACCCCTCCTGATACGGCAAGTATGGTTTCTTCATACCATGGACCTGTGACTGGCGAAGTGTGGACTGCACCGATATATCCGTTTGACGTAAAGAAATGGGACAAAGTCACATTCAACATTTCGGGCAGCACCAAACGAATTGTATATGAAGTTAGCACGGACAATGGTGTGACATGGAAACGATTTAATCCACAGACAGGATTGGCCTTTCTTCCGATTTTGGGTGGCGGTAAAGACAGTCTCATGTTTCACATTATAATGCAGGGAATTCCAGGTAAATATCCTCCTTTTTTCAGAGGTGGAGAGGTTCAATATACCGCAGGTTCCCATAATTTTAAAACAATAGAAAACAGCCGGGTCAGAATGGAAATAGACCCGTATGGAATCAAAAGTATCTATGACAAAAAAGCCGGTGCGTTCATATCGCAGGCATCTGCACTTCATGATGCTCTGGTAAGCCTGCTGGTGAAAAAGCCTGGTTTTTTATCTCCGTTTACCCAGGACCTTTACAATGGTACGCTGGACAACGTTGCAATCACCAGGTCAGGGAAAAATCGGATACTAACAATGAATTACACTCTTTCCTGTGGAATTCATGTACGTATTACAATGAACCTGCATCCGGACGGACAGATGGAGTGGAGGCTTAAGATAGACAACCCAACGAAACTTGAAGTTGCTGAAATAAGGTTCCCTGTGATCAATGGAATTAGTCTCGGTAAAAATCCCAAGAAAGACTGGATTGCTATGTTCAAATCCTGGGGCCAGGTATGGCAGGACCCTGCCAAAGATAGACTTACAACCGTTTGGGGAACAGCCATGCGTTGGGCAATGATATGGGACAATAAACAAGGTTTGTATGAAGATATAGAGGATCCGCAGTTTAATGATTACGGATTTGTCTATGGCGGAGACAGTTCCGGCGGTGAAACTCTGTCACCGTGCGAACGTATCCTTGTACGTCCCGGTAAATCGTGGACAAGCGGAATTTACCGTATTGCCGTGACAGGTGGAGACTGGCACCAGGGAGCGGACATTTACCGTAAATATGTGGTGAAGAAAGAACTTAAATCGTGCAAAGTACCGCAGTACGTCAAGTGGTTAGTGGATGCGTGGTGCGGCCAGAATTCCAACTCACTTCCTGTATATGGATGGGATGCGATTTCACCTACAGGTTTTAAACTTATGGCAGCCAACAGGCAGATGCTTGATGGAGCGGATTCAGGCTATTGTGGACTATACCCTTATCTATGTCTCACATGGGGTTCCTCGCGGGAATTCTCACAGAAACTTGCTGTGCGCCGTGCCCTCGGGGGTTTCTACACCCCATATTTAAACTTTTATTTGTGGGCACCAGGATATGGATATTATTCCCGCATTGGCACTTTTTCAAAGACCCGTTTACCCAAAAACATCTGGATTCCCGGCAATGACTTTTATACCCGGAATACAATTTATTCCTTTACAGGCGATTATGCGCATTTGAAAAAAAGCAGGTTTGCCCAGACAGAAATGGCAATTGCTTCGCGCGGATGGCGCAAGTGGCTCATGTACTGGACGGAAAAATATCTTGACTGGGGTGCTGACGGTATGTATTATGACCAGCTCAACTTTATATCTCCGGACGCAGGACTGCCCGGCAGACTGTACCACGGTTTTGACACTTATGGAAACTGGATGCCAGCCACGCTGGACGCCCTTGCAAAAATTAAAAAAGCCTCCCTTGCGAAAGACCCGTACTATACGTCATCCGGGGAATTCGCCAATGATGTGTATGGTCAGTATCTTGATTTGCGTATGACATCTGGTGTACTCAATCGTTTGGAATTTTACAGGTACTGTGACCCGGACCAGATACTTATTGACGGTGGCTGGAACGGTGGACTGGCAGAAAGGTTCGGAGGATATGAGCGCGAACGGTTTATCTGGCAGGTCGGTGCGCGGTTTGAGCAGATTATCGGTCCCAATGGTGCATATAATCAGGATGACCCTGTATCTGAAAAAAACGAATGGCCACGCCGGGTGCTTAATCTGCGTCGTGCGGTCAAAAGTTTATTGTATGATTCCCGTTTCATGGACACCGTGGGATTGACTGTTAGAGATGCTAAAGGCGAAGTTATGGTTCCGGAATATACTTACGATGGTTCATGGCAAAATGCTCCATTCCGTGGAGTAATAGGGCGCTGGTTTCTGTATAACAAAGGTCAGACACGGGGTGCTGTTGTAAACATGATAAATTTTCCTGTTCAAAAAGGAGCAACGGTTACGCTTAACACTAAACGATTCGGACCGGTCACGGCAGCTGAAGCATGGACATTTGATGGAAAATGTTTTCCTGTGCATGGAACGCAAGATGGTAATTTGTACACTTTTCCGGTACCGGAATCCGAGATGTCTTCTATTGTTTTATCTAATGTCCTTCCGCCAGTTGTGGAATGGTCGTTTAACCCTGTGAGCACACCAGGTCTGACCCGTTCACTAACCCTGAAAATTACCAACATAAATGCAAAGCCGATGAGTGGAACTGCCGAATTGCGTCTGCCTGAAGGCTGGGCTGTACCTGATTCTGTAAAATTCGGGCCTGTGGCGCCGTACAGAACAATAACCGTGGAGGTACCGGTTACAGTTTCTACTTCTGCAAAAATTAACAGAAGGTATGACGTTTTCTGCGATATCCAGACCGGTCAGGGAATATTCACTACATACAATTTTGTTGTGGTTAATAATCCTGTGATTGCAGATTTCCGGGGAAATCCGGGTTCTTACCATGTCTGGCTTCGCAATCTAAGCAGCAATTCTGTGAGGGGTAGTCTTTATGTAAACGCACCATTTCCTTTACAGGTGAGTGCACCGTCTGAGTTTACGATAGCTCCTGACAATGAAACAGATATTCCTGTTACTGTTACTGGCCGCGACAGACTGAATGAAATTTCGCAGATGAAGGCAGTTCTCTATGTTAACGGCAAAAGAATTGAGGTTGTCCGGGGTGTGATGCCTGTTGTACCCAACGGTGATTTTGAGATGGACAGCGCCGGGGATAAAAAACCAGACTGGTGGATGACATTTACGGCAGGTGATCAGTGGGCGGGGTATAGAAGAATCCATCTTGTTGGGGACGCACACAGAGGCAGGTATTGTCTGCGGATTGATGCACCTCAAAAGAATGAAAAATTTATTTATGCCTTTCCTGAAGACGGCGCGTTCAATTCTAATACGCGGTACCACGTATCTATCTGGATTAAATCAAACAGTCCGGAAGGGGTTTATGCGAAAATTGGTCCCCTGATATTGGGGCAGGGTAAAACCACGAACAAGTGGCAGAAATTTACCGGTGAGTTCTTGACCGGAAAATCCCTGGAAGGAGGATATGGTTTTATAGGATTATATAATTCTTCTAACAAACCCGTTTTTTTTGATGATCTGAAGATTGTTAAAATCAGTAATAAATGAGTATGACAAAAAAGAATTTTGTTAATATTTACGAATATTTACCAACCAAGCAGGGGGGGAAGCAAAATGAAGAAATTAACATTGGGGGTGTTGGGAGTATGGATATGTCTTGCTAATTTTGTAGTTTCAGCACATGCCGTGGATAATTCACAAAGATGGTACGTTCATAGAGTTGAAGGTAAGTTGAACACAGATGGATTTCCAGGAAAATCGGATTGGAGCAGAGCAGGTGTTATACCGAAATTCTGGAGAACGGACAAACCCGATGTTCCGGCGACAACACAAACAAAAGTTTATCTTTTGTACGATAATCAATATCTTTATATCAAAGCCAATATGGAAGATCAGGATATTATCGGGTATGTGAAAAAACAGAATGGGCCTGTATTTGATGATGACGTTTTTGAGGTTTTTCTTAGGCCATCTCTTAAGAGTCTTCATTATTTTGAGATAGACATTAACCCTTTGGGTACTGTTTACGCGGGTTTTTATCCAAGGTATGGATACTGGCGTAATTCCACGTTTGATGCCCACGTAAAAGTCAAAATAAAAATTAATGGTACGTTGAATAATTGGCATGACGTTGATAAAGGATGGACTCTTGAAGAAGCAATTCCATTTTCATCACTTTCAATGAAAATGAAAGGTATTACAATCCCACCTCAAAAGTGGGATATTTGGTATGGTGCTTTTTGCCGGTATGATTACTCCTATTATCTGGAGAACGGTGTGGAACTTTCTTCTTCAGCACATCTTAGGAGATTTGCCCGGTTTGGTTTCCATTCGCTTGATGATTACAATCCACTGATTTTTGATTGATACGTCTATCACCTTTTTTAACTCAATCACCTGTTTTGTGTCTAATGGGGGAGAGCACAACGCGAGATTTTGACATATAAAAAAAAAGGTTTAAAATATACAAAAATTCATGAAAACAACAGATATAAAACCCAAAAATATCCGTATCTATTTTTTACCTGTGGAAACACGGGTCCCAATTAAATTCGGGCCGGAAACCCTTACTTCTGTCACGTGTGCCCGTGTTTGCATGGAAGTGGAGGACAGGAAAGGAAAAAGTGCAGAAGGGTGGGGTGAAACACCTCTAAGTGTCCAATGGGTATGGCCGGGTAATATCTCTTACGAGGAACGACACTCGGCATTAAAAAATCTTTGTATTGAAATAGCCATAAAGTGGAAGAATTTTAATTTTTGGGGTCATCCTGTTGATATAGGCTATAACTTTCAAAAAAATCTATTACCAAAAATTCTTGATGAATTTAATCGTCGCAGTCGCAAAAATTCCCAGCCTGTTCCATATTTAGCCGGGTTGGTATGTTGTTCTGCTTTTGACATTGCCTTGCATGATGCTTTTGGAATTATACATAATATTCCTACTTATGAAACATATAATGAAAAATACATGAATTTTGATTTATCTCACTTCCTTGAACCAGAACAAGACTCAGGTATCTCTTTTTTAAAAAAATACCCTTCAGATTTTCTCCTGAATAAAAGAGAGGAAAATCTGTTTGCCTGGCACCTTATCGGGGGGAAAGACCCTATTGAGAAATCAGAGCTCACAGGAAAAGAACCTGATGATGGGTATCCTGTTATTCTTGAAGACTGGATAAAAAAAGACGGACTTAAATGTTTAAAAGTAAAATTACGGGGAAATGATGCCATATGGGATTATCAAAGATTGGTAAGTGCAGGAAAAAAAGCTTTAAAAAATGACGTCTTGTGGCTGAGTTCGGATTTTAACTGCACGGTAACCGACCCGTTTTACGTATCTGATATTTTAGACAGGTTAATGAAAAATGAGCCGGGAATTTATGGTATGCTTCTGTATGTAGAACAGCCTTTTCCTTATGAATTAGAGGAGAATCAGATAGACGTTCATAGCGTATCAGCAAGAAAACCTCTTTTTATGGATGAAAGCGCTCATAACTGGCAGATGATAAGATTGGGCAGGAGTCTTGGCTGGAGTGGAGTTGCACTTAAAACATGTAAAACCCAGACTGGTGCTATACTAAGTCTTTGTTGGGCAAAAGCCTATGGAATGCCTTTAATGGTACAGGATTTATCCAATCCAATGCTTGCTCAGATTCCGCATGTACTTCTTGCAGCATATGCCGGTACTATTATGGGTGTAGAAACAAATAGTATGCAATTTTATCCTGATGTCTCAAAACCGGAAAAAAAAGTTCACCCTGGTATTTATAAAAGAAGGCATGGCAGGATAAATCTTTCTACGCTTAAAGGACCTGGATTTGGATATTGTATAGATAAAATAAAGAGAAAATTACCTGAACAGGTAGATTTGAAAAAATAAAATAACCTTGGGAGAAAATAAAATGACAGAACAAAAAGATACTTTAAAACCATTACAGGTTGGAGTAGTGGGATGTGGAGCAATGGCAACAGGCCAGCATATACCCAATATTATAAAAAATCCCCGGTTAAAATTAAAATGGTTGTGTGACATTAATACACAGATGTTAAGTGAAAAAGCAAAACAGTATGGAGTTTTACATACCACAACAAATTATTCAGATGTTCTGAATGACACGGAAATAGATTTTGTAGTCCTTGCAACCACACATTCACTTAGAGGACAGTTTATCTCTGAAGCCGCGGAGAAAAAAAAAGGTGTATATGTTGAAAAACCCATGGCAGTTAACAGCAGGGAGATAGGAGATATCCTGAAAGCGGTTCGTAAAAGCGGAATTCCATTTTGTGTAGGACATAACAGAAGGTCCTCACCAGCAGTAAAAGATGCACTGGCAGTATTGCAAAAATATGAAGCAAACCCGAAAATCCCTTCATGGCGTCTTGACCGGAACTCATGGCTTCGTCCGCAGATACCAGAGGAAAATCACTGCCAGGTTCTTATCCGGATAAATGATGATATTCTTACATGGAAACCATGGTCATTTGAAGATGGTATGATATTAAACGAAATGGCACATTTTATAGACCTTGCGAATTTATTTATGGGAGTAAGGGAACCTGTAAATATTTACGTAATGGGCTCGTCCCGGACAGATTTTACGATATTAATCGGATATAATGATGGTTCGCTTGCAACACTGGCGCATAGTGGATGTGGGACACTGGATTACCCAAAAGAACTTATTGAAATTACATATAAAGGGGCAATGATTGCCGTTGACCATTCAATGGAAGTAAGGGTGTCAGGAATAGAAGGAGAACCATTTAGGAGAACGTATCCAAGCCCTGACACTCGCGTCAGGACAGATAAAAAGGGAATAGAGGCTTTTTATGAATCCGCCCGGCAAACAATTCAGGAGCGGACTAAACAGCATAATAATGAAATCTTCATAGGATTTCCTGAGAAAGGACATTATGCTCATCTTGACCAGTTTGCACAGTGCGTAAGAGGGCTTGCTCCATCGCCCTGTGATGTTTTATCCGGAGCAAAAGTAACCATGATGGTTTTAAAAGCAATAGAATCCTGTAAGCTCGGCTTACCTGTTCGTTTTGGTCCTGACGAATACCAGATACTTTCTTTATAAAAAACATGAGACAGATAAGGCTTTCAATAGTCAATTCAGTAAAATCAGGCATAAAAGAAGAGGCTTCTGTAATTTTAAAAAAAGTTAGGGAAAGAATTGAAAAGCTCGGTGCTGATAAGCCGGATATTATCCTGCTTTCTGAAATGTTTGCCAATTGTCCCTGTGCGTGTTCCTATGCTGAAACACAAAAATCGGCACAATCCATTGATGGGCCTATCAGTGAAGAACTTTCATCACTTGCAAAAAAATTCCACTCTTATATCGCTTTTGGATTACTGCGGCAGTCTGGGAAATCTTTCTATAACAGCATTGTTCTGCTTGACAGAAATGGTAAACCCGTCTGGATTTATGACAAGGTTACCCCCATGATTGATGAAATAAAAAAATGTCATATAATACCCGGGAAGAAACCCATCTCATATTCATCCGATTTTGGAAGAATAGGAGGGGTTATCTGTTTTGATATAAACTTTTCTGAGTTGGCGGAAATTTATTTTAGACAGGGGACAGAATTACTCCTTTTTTCTTCTGCATTTCCCGGTGGTAGATTACTTGATATGTGGGCAGTAAGATATGGTTTTAATATCATGGGAAGCACATGGTTTGATAATAACAGGGTTATTGATTGTACGGGTGCGACTGTTGGAAGAACCAGTGATGTTTTTCCATACACCACAACTGTTTTAAATCTGAACCGCAGGGTTGTCCATATGGATAATAACCTCTCCAAAATAGAAAACATGCTGAACAAATATAAGGGGGATATAATACTTGAAGATTTAAGAGATGAAGCCACGTGCGTAATCACAAGTCTTAAGAAAGGATTGGAAGTATCTGAACTTATCAAGGAATTTAAAATTACCACCCTGCCTGCTTATTTTGACCAAAGCAGGAAGACAAGAAAAGATAACGGTGGTCTGTAGTTGAAAAACCCGTTATAAAAAACAACGGAAAAAATCATGTTACCAGGAGAAAGATAAGGAGAAAAAATGGAGAAATTAAAAGTCGGGATAATAGGTGCAGGTGGAATTTCACAGGTTGCGCACATTCCAAATTTTCAGAAGATAGAAGAAACAGAAGTAGCATGTATATGTGACATAAACAAGGAAAAGCTTGATGCGATTGCTGACAAATTTAAAATCCCCGGAAAATTTACAAGGTGGGAAGACGTTATAAAGGAACAATTAGACATCGTGGTAATAGCCTCACCTAACGTATTTCATAAGGAACAGGCTGTCCAGTCTATGGAAAATGGCAAGCATGTCCTCTGTGAAAAACCACTTGCCTTAACAGGAAAAGAAGCAGATGAAATAATCAAAACAGCAAAAAAAACAGGTAAAAAATTTATGGGTGCGTTTCCGCAAAGATTTACAAGCCATGCCTATGTAATAAAAAAGATGGTTGAAAAAGGTGAATTCGGTAACATATACTATGCAAAAGCAAGCTATCTCAGGAGACGGGGTATTCCGGGACTTGGCGGCTGGTTCACGACAAAAAAGCTTTCAGGTGGAGGCCCATTGCTTGACGTTGGAGTTCATATTTTAGACCTTGTTGTTTATCTGATGGGTTGTCCGGAACCGGAAACTGTCATGGGGACAACGTTCAACAAATTCAAGGATTCTGCAACTGATGGAGGATGGCCGCCTTCAGAATCAAGAATAGGCGACAGGATGGGAAAAACATTTGACGTTGAAGACCTTGCCTCTGGTTTTGTACAATTTAAAAATGGAGGCTCTCTCTTTATTGAGGCAAGCTGGGCAGGAAATTCTGAAACAGGTTTGAAAATATCCCTGTTTGGAACAAAATCAGGTGCACAGTATTCAAGTTCTGATACGCCACCCTTAAAAATTTTTTCAGAAATGGATGGTGTTCTTACAGATATCTCTCCTGTTTTGGCAAACGTTGATTCATATCTTGAAGAAGCAAAACATTTTGTTGAATGCATAAGAAAAGACAAAGAACCCATAACCAGCCCCAAAGAAATAATAACTGTAGCAAAAATTATTGAAGCATTGTACAAATCCGCAGAAACAAAAAAACCTGTACATTTAGCTTCTTGAATTTTTTTAATGAGGAGGAAAAATATGGAAAATGACGTTCTCAAAGTATTCAGAACCAGAAGGTGTATAAGAAAATTTAAGAAAGACCCTGTATCAAAGGAAACAATTGAAAAAATTATTGACTGTGCAAGACTTGCTCCCACGGCAGTAAACGTCCAGCCATGGGAATTTGTCGCCATTACATCCCCTGAAAAAAGAAAGGAAGTGGCAGACATAACCCAGCATGGAAAATTTATTGCTGATGCACCCTGTTGTATTGCGGTATTCTGCAAAGATACAAAATACTATCTTGAGGACGGCTCAGCGGCAACGGAAAACATACTTTTGGCAGCCAAGGCATTAGGAGTGGGAAGCTGCTGGGTTGCAGGAGATAAAAAAGAGTATACGGAAAGCATAAGAAAACTCCTGAACGTCCCTGAAGGGTATAAGCTTATATCCTTGATTCCTCTGGGATACACGGAAGAAACCCCCAGTCCTAAAAAAAGGAGTTTGTCAGAAGTTCTTCACTGGGAAAACTGGTAAAAATTGAAATTAGAAACTCAAATTTATTTCTTACCTTAAGATTGTAAGTGATTTTTAAATTTTTCAAATTCTTTCCATATTTCCTGGGGCATTCTTTTGCCAAATCGTGAAAAGAATTTTTCAATATCATTTATTTCCTCTGTCCACTCATCTTTTTTTATTTCAAACAATTTTTTCAGATTTTCTTCTGGTATATCCAATCCGCTTGTTTCTATGTCATTTATATCAGGGATAAACCCAACGGGTGTTTCTTTTGCTCCCACTTTTTCCTCAATCCTGTCAATAATCCACTTTAAAACCCTTATGTTTTCTCCAAAACCAGGCCATAAAAATTCATTATCATCTTTCCTGAACCAGTTAACAGAAAAAATTTTTGGTGGATTATTAAATTTTTTGCCAAACTCAATCCAGTGTCTGAAATAATCAGCCATATTATATCCGCAGAAGGGAAGCATTGCCATAGGGTCTCTTCTTAAAACTCCTACTTTGTTAGTAGCAGCAGCAGTTGTCTCAGAACCCATTCTTGCGCCTGAAAAAACGCCATTTATCCAATCAAAACTTTCAGATACAAGCGGTATCATCTGTGTTCTTTTTCCTCCAAAAATAATCGCAGAAATTGGAACACCTGCAGGATTATCAAATTCTGATGAAATAGTGGGACATTGTTTAATAGATACTGTAAATCGGGAATTTGGATGTGCCGCAGTCTTTCCCTGTGCAGGAATAAATTCTTTTCCCTGCCAGTCAAGCATATTTTCAGGGGTATCTTCATTAATACCTTCCCACCATGGTTCGTTTGTCTTCAAATTTAAAGCGACATTTGTAAATAATGTAGTATAACACGTTCCTGCTTTTAAGGTTTTCATCATATTGGGATTTGTTTTTATAGAGGTTCCGGGTGCCACGCCAAAAAATCCTGCTTCAGGATTAATAGCATAAAGCCGTCCATCAGGTCCTATGTTAATCCATGCTATGTCATCTCCAAGAGTCCATACTTTATACCCTGGAAGTGTTGATTCAAGCATTGCAAGATTTGTTTTCCCACATGCTGAAGGGAAAGCCGCTAAGATATAGTGAATCTTTCCTGTGGGTGTTTCAACACCAATAATAAGCATGTGTTCTGCAAGCCATCCCTGTTGTAAACCAAGATATGAGGCAATTCTTAAAGAAAAACATTTTTTTCCAAGGAGAGCATTTCCCCCGTAACCGGAACCAATGCTTTGGACAAGATTCTCCCGGGGAAAGTGCATGATAAATCTTTTTTCCGGGTTTAAATCCCCTATGGAATGCAGACCCTTTCCAAAATTTTCACTGCTGCCTATTCTTTCCAGGGCTTTTTTGCCCATCCTTGTCATTATCCCCATGCTTACAGCAACATAACTAATATCTGTCACCTGTACTGAGGGTTTTGCATAAGGAGAGTCAGGATGTCCCATTAAATAAGGAAGAACATACATTGTCCTTCCTTTCATACATCCATCAAATAATTTTCTAATCTTTGCTTTTGCCTCCTCAGCTCCCATCCAATTATTGTTTGGACCTGCATCTTCTTTTTCCGGATAACAGACATAGGTAAGATGCTCTGTTCTTGCAACGTCTGAGGGATGACTTCTGTGAAGGTAGGCATTGGGCCATAATTTATGATTCAGTTGAAAAAAAACCGGGTTACCATTAATTTTTTCTTCTTTCTTTCCTGTCTCAATTAAACGATGTTTTTCCTCTTCAGAACCATCACACCAGTAAATCTTATCCGGTTTTGTAAGTTCTGCCTGCTCATTAACCCATTTTTCTAATGCAGTAGCCATTAATTCTCCCCTTTTGTATAGATTTTTTCATTACTTCTACAGGTGCTTTTATTCCTGTCCAGATTTCAAATGATATTGCCCCCTGATAGATTTATGTTGCTGTAAGCATTGATAGCCCATTCAAGTGTCTTAATCCTTTATCCTGTGCCATTTTTATAAGTTCTGTTTTTCTGTTATATACAACGTCATAAACAAATAAATTTTTATGCAGGACTTCTTCAGATATTAAAAGTTCATCTCCCTCTTTCATTCCACAGGAAGTGGTATTAACAAGTAAATCTACACCGTTTAACAAATCTTTGTTTTTTCTTTCTTCAAAATTAATTATTTTCACAGGAAAAAACGTAAATTTTTTTTCCAGATGATTTTTTAATAAAATTGCCTTTTCCTTTGTTCTGTTACAAATAATAAGACTTGAAATCCCTTCTTTTATAAGCCGTCCGGCTATTGCATAGGAAGTTCCACCTGCACCAAGAATCAAAACCTTTTTATCTTTCGGGGTAAATCCTCCATCTTCCTGAATGGAACGGATAAATCCTTTCCCGTCAGTATTAAATCCCTTTAGAATTCCATTCTCATTCAGAATTGTATTTGCAACACCAAGAATTTTTACGTCATCATCAATGTCGTCAAGGAGTTTCACGACGTTTGATTTATGCGGAATTGTTATATTTACACCTTTTATATTCAATGCCCGTATTCCGTCAACGGCCTTTTTTAAATTCTCCTGCAGGACAAGAAACGGGATATATACGTAATCAAGACCTGTTGCCTGAAAAGCCGCATTCTGAAAAACAGGGGAAAGGGAATGCTCAACAGGGTTTCCAAAAACTCCTGTAATTTTTGTGGTTCCTTTAATATCCATAGCATAGTTTATAAAATAAGTTTGGATTGTCTTTGAGGCTTTGTTTGAAAGAATGTTTTTACAAAGATGAGAAGAGCAATCCAGAACTTATTTCTTACTTTAGTCTTTGTGTAAATAGAATTTGAGTTATTTTTTTAAATTCAGCCACTTTTCATCAAGTTTTGTCATTGCATCATAAGCCCGTGCCATGTATATGCCATCAAGAACGGCGATTGCCATCATACTTTCCACTACAACATAAATTCTTGCCAGCAGGGTCGGGTCTCTTCTTGTTATTGGTTTTAATTTTTTCTCTTTCATATTCTTCATATTAATGGACGTTTGTTCTATAGATATTGTGGGTGTCGGTTTTACAGCAACCCTTACAATAATATCTTCTCCATCACTCATTCCTCCCAAAAATCCGCCGGCATTATTTGTTTTAAACCTTATCTTCCCTTCTTTGGTAATATATGGCTGGTCATTATTTTCAGACCCTTTCATCCTTGCAACATTAAATCCCGCTCCAAACTCAATGCCTTTTACTGCGCCGATACTGCATACTGCATGGGCAATAGTTGCGCTTAATTTATCAAACACAGGCTCTCCAATTCCCGGTGGAATATTATGAACAATCGCTTCAATAATTCCTCCGGCAGTGTCTCCCTCTTCTTTTATTTCAAGCACCTTTTTCTCCATTTTTTCGCCTGTTTCAAGGTCTGGACAATTAATCTCATTTCTCATATAATTTTTCTTTATCTCTTCAAAACTCATGTCTTTTGCTATTATACCCATACACTCTTTTGTATATGCAATGACTTCAATGCCTTCCCGTTCCAGAATAAACTTTGCTACTGCTCCACCTGCCACTCTTGCAACAGTCTCTCTTCCTGATGACCTTCCTGCGCCACACCAGTCCTGAAACTCACCATATTTGAGAAAAAACGGATACGTTGCATGACCTGGTCTGAATATATCTTTGTATTCCCTGTATTGCTGGATATGGACATCCTGGGTATCTACGTTATAAATAATTATTCCCAGCGGTGCCCCTGTAGTTATCCTGTCCTGTCCAATTCCTGCAAATATTGTACATTTATCCGTTTCCAATCTGGGACTGTTTAGTTTACCGACACCTGGTTTTCTCTTGTCAAGTTCTTTCTGGATGTATTCCTCTGTAATTTTTAAACCTGCAGGAACGCCATCAACTATAACAGCAAGACCAGAACCTTCCCCTTTTCCGTATGATTCTCCGCATGTTGTTACCCTGAATAATCTGCCAAAACTATTTCCCAGCATATCCTTCCTCCTCTATATTTATTTTTGCCTCAATTTTTTGCATCATTTCACAGTATCCCGGAAACGTCACATTCACAGATTCAGCTGTATCTATCTCTGTTTCTCCTTCTGCAATAAGTCCTGCAAGGGATAAAGCCATAACAACCCTGTGGTCATAATGGCCATTAACCTTTGCTCCTCTTAATGAACTTCTTTTGAGCACAAGACCATCTTTAAGTTCTTTAACGTCCGCACCCATTTTCCTTAATTCCCCTGTCATAACCTTTATCCTGTCTGTTTCTTTTATTCTTGCCTGTGCTACATTATATAGTTTTGTTTCCCCTTTTGCAAAACAACCGGCAACCGCCATTGCAGGTAAGGCATCCGGCGTGGCATTTAAGTCTATGTCAGCACCCTTAAGCGGACAGCCTCTTATCCTCAGTCCATTTTGTTCCATTGTTATGTCTGCACCCATTTTTCTTAAATACTCAACTATTGCCTTATCACCCTGGACGTCATTAACGTCAACTCCTGCAATAAATATGTCTGACCCTGTAATTGCGCCTGCAACAATTGGAAAAGCTGCTGAACTCCAGTCGCCAGGTATTCTCTTTTTAAAATGTTTATACGTTTGTTTCCCGTATACCCTAAACCAGGAAAAATCCTTTTTATAGTCAAATCTTATGTTCTGCTCTTTCAGCCATGTAATGGTCATATCAATATATGGGGTTTCATGAATATTAAAAACATCTATCTCAGTATCATTTTCACATAGAGGGGTGGATATAAGCAGTGAAGAAACAAACTGGGAGCTCATTCCATCAACTTTTGTCATTCCTCCTTTTATTTTCCCTCTTATTTTTATTGGAGGTTTTCCATTGTTTAACACAGATTCTCCTTTTGCACCAAGCCGGTTTAGAGCATCTAAAAGAGGGTTAACGGGTCTTGACCTTAATGATTCATCTCCATCAAGAACAGTTTCAAAATTGCCAAGAGAAACAATGCCAAGAATAAGGTTTAATGACGTTCCTGAATTGGCCATGTCAAGAGTCTTTGACGGGTTTTGGGGAACACCATTAAAACCTCTGATGGTTAATTTATTTCCTGAGACTGAAATTTCTGCACCAAGAGACCTGCATGCCTCAACCGCCGCAGTCGTATCAGAAGAAATAAGAGCATTTTCAATTTCTGATACTCCGTCTGCAAGTGAAGAAATGATAACTGCCCTGATTGTATGCGATTTTGATGAAGGAATTAAGACATTACCTTTTAAGTGTGTAGTTTTATAAACAGTGATTTTCATTTTTATCCTGTTTTATTGTAAGTTATTAGCGCCCAAAAATCAAATTTAACTCCGTTGATGCAGAAATTTTTTTGGCGAAAATTTGACAGCCTGCTAAAAAAAAGTAAAATATCTACTTTGTAAATATTACGAATAAAAAATTAACAATAACATACAGGAGAAATAATGGAAGTTAATGTAAAAGAATTACTTGAAGTCGGTGCATATTTTGGCCATCCCTCAAGACAATTTGATTCAAGAATAAAGCCATATATTTTTGGTAAAAGACAGGGAATATACATTATTGACATTGAAAAAACTGTTGACAAAATTTACAAGGCTGCAGAATTTTTAAAAAAGACTGCCCTGCAAAACAAAAAAATTCTTTTTGTAGGAACGAAAAGACAGGCACAGAATATTGTAAAGGAAATGGGAGAAAAAACTGACCAGCCATATGTAAATTATAGATGGATAGGCGGAACGTTGACCAATTTTAATGTTTTAAAAAAACGTATATCACGTCTTGATGAAATAGAGAAATTAGAAAAGTCAGGGGAAATTAATTATTATACAAAAAAAGAAATCAGCCTTATCCTGAAGGAAAAAAATAAACTTTTAAAGAAATTTGGTGGCATAAGATATATGAATGACCTTCCTTCAGCCGTCATTGTTGTGGATACAAGAAAAGAGACGAATGCAGTTAACGAAGCAAGGAAGAAAGGAATTCCAATAATAGGGATTGTAGATACCAATGGTAATCCCAACGTTATTGATTATCCTATTCCTGCAAATGATGATGGATATAAGTCTATCCAGGTTGTTCTCTCAAAACTTACAGAATCGGTACTTGAAGCAAAAAATGAAAAAGAAATTGTGGAAAAAGCAAAAAATGTAGAGGAGGAAAATGTCCAGTCAGATAGAACAAATTAAAGCATTAAGAGAAAAAACAGGTCTTGGTGTGATTGAATGTAAAAAGGCATTGGAGGAGTCCGGTGATAACGTTGAAAAAGCTCTTGAACTTCTTAAAGTAAAAGGTATAAAAATTGCTGAAAAAAAAGAATCAAGAGAAACAAAAGAGGGACTTGTCGGGAGTTACGTACACACAAACGGGAAAATCGGCGTTCTTGTTGAGGTTACGTGTGAAAGTGATTTTGTTGCAAGAACCGATGATTTTAAAGAACTGATAAAAAATATTTCTCTTCACATTACAGCTTTATCTCCTGTATGGATTACAAAGGAATCTATTCCTGTTGATATCATTAAAGAAAAAGAAAAAAATTTTGGACAGGACGCAGAGAAAAAATTAGAGGAATTTTTTAAAGAAAAGGTTCTTTTAAATCAGCCATTTGTAAAAGATAATGCCATAACTGTAGAGGATTACATAAAAGAGAAGATTGCAAAACTTGGAGAAAACATAAAAGTAACGAAATTTGCAAGATTTCAAATCGGGGAATAAAATATAATATTCACACAATAACAAAAAGGAGGATAAGATGGATATTGGATTTCAGGATGGATATATGTTGGCAACAATAATAATCGGGCTCAGTTTTCTTTGCTTTGTGTTAGGATTGATTATATCTGAAGTAAACAGAAGGAAAGGGGTTACTTCTGTTGTTCTTTCTATAATTCTTTTTGCTCTTGGTGTTTACTATTATTGGATAGTTGGTATGTGCCAGACAATGCCATTAAAAAACAACGTTAACAGGATGAATTATTATATGCATGTTTACAGGCATACTCCAACAATGATGGTACCGGTTGTTCCACAGATTCCGCCTTCTTCACCATCATCTTCACCTAAAAGTGAAAAAAAGACGCATAAATCCAAATAAAAATTTAGTAAATACTCAGTGAACGGTGTTTGAAATAAGTTTGGATTGTCTTTGAGGCTTTTAAGTAAATTATTAACAATGTTTAGTGAATATTTACGAATTAATGAAAGGGATTATGCATAGAGTAAGAAAAGGAACATGCAGTAAGAAGTGTTATCAATGCAATACCAATAACAAATAATAGCATTATAAATATTCTTTTTTTCATTGTTTATTCTCCATGTGAAATATTTTTGTGGGCTTAAATACAATTTTTTGTCTTTCCGGTATGTCAATTGTTTCCCCTGTTTTCATGTTTCTTCCTTTTTTTGCTTTGGTGTTTTTTATATAAAAAACACCAAAATTTCTTATTTCGATCCGTTCCTGCCTTGACAGGGCAGCTCTTATTTCTCTCAGGAATCTTTCAATAATAAGTTTTACAATTCCATCGTTTAAACCTGTCTGATAAGAAATTTTTTTTATAAAATCTTTTTTTATCATCAGAACCTTTCAAGAATGTTCATAACTTCATCTTTTTTATCTTCAGAGCTTATCATTGCAAAATAAAGATTTTCTTTTCTTAAAAACTCAGATGAAATTTTTAAGACGTCTTCAGCAGATACGGCTCTGATTTTTTCCTCTATTTCTTTAATGGTATGGAGTTTTTTCTTTGTTGCCATTTGTTCTCCCAGCCACATGGAATATTCCAGGTTATCCTCCAATCCCATAAGCACGTGGGAAACAATAAATTCCTTTGCACGGGTAATCTCTTCTTCACTGATTTTTTCATTAAGAATTTTTTTAAATTCATCGCATATTATTTCCATGCATTCAGATAATTTTGGAAGTGCAAGCCCGGCAGAAATAACAAAACTTCCTGTGTCATAATAACTTTTTGCATAACTTCTGATTTCGTAAGCAAGCCCTCTTTTTTCCCTGACCTCATTAAACAATCTGCTGCTCATGTTTCCACCCAATATAACGTTTAAAACCGTTAAAATAAAATTCCTTTCATCTTCTTTTTGATATGTTCTGCACCCGAGACAAAAATGCGCCTGTTCTGTTTTCTGGATTTTTATGTTTACTTTTGGGCCGCAATCTTTACCTTCAAAGGGAATAAAATTTGTTTTTTCCATGCCCCCAACAGAAGAAAAATATTTCTCTGCCATGGTTTTGATTTTTTCTTTGTCAAACTTTCCACATGCACTGATGACAATATTTTTATTTGAATAATATTTTTTAATAAACCCGGAAATGTACTCTTTTGTAATTGCTGATACAGTTTGTTCTGTCCCTGAAATAAGGCATCCCAATGGATGGTTTTCAAATATCGTCTGGTCAAAAAGGTCATGAACAAACCTTGCCGGAGTATCATAATACATTTTTATCTCTTCAATGATAACGTTTCTTTCATTTTTTATGTCCTGTGAGGCAAGAAGAGGATTCTTAACCATATCAGACAGAACGTCAAATGCCGTATCAAGATACTGTTCAAGAATTTTTATGTAATAGCAGGTAAGCTCTTCTGAAGTAAAGGCATTAAAACTCCCGCCTTTTCCCTCTATTGACTCTTTGATATCCTGTGCAGTTCTTGTTTTGGTCCCTTTGAAAAGAATGTGTTCAGTAAAATGAGAAATTCCGTTAATCGCAGATGGTTCATACCTGCTGCCTATTTTTATCCATACTGCTAATGCGGTAGAAAAACCATCAGTTTTTTCTTTGTATATTACAGGAATGTCATTTGAAATCCTAAAAATATCCCAATCCATCTTATCTCCCTTTCCCCTTAGTAAGATTTATAAAAATAAGTTGAGTTTTATTTTTTACTGTAATAAGTTTGGATTGTCTTTGAATCTTTGTTTGAAAGAACGTTTTTACAAAGATGAGAAGAGCAATCCAGAACTTATATTATACCAGGAAATTCCTTAAAATACAAAAATAAGTTAAAATATAATCCATGAAAACCGGAACAGTTGCAATAATTGGCAGACCAAACGTCGGGAAATCAACTCTTCTTAATGCAATTATAGGAGAAAAAATTTCCATTGTTTCAAAAAGACCCTCAACGACACGATTTAAAATTATCGGAAACAGGACAACGGATAATTACCAGATATTGTTTATTGATACGCCCGGATTTGATGAACCAAGAACACGATTGGATGAAACACTTGTTTCAAACATTTATTCTGCAATAAAAGAAACAGATATTATTTTATTTCTTATTGAAAGTAAAGGATGGATAAATAAAGATGAGGAAATACTTCAAAGTATAAAAAAAATCAGGAACAAGCCTGTACTTCTTGGAATCAATAAAATAGATTTAATGCCTGATTATAAACAAATTCTTCCATTGATTGATATATCAAACAAAAAATTTAAATTCTCTGAGATAATGCCATTCTCCGCACTAATAAAAACAAACGTTTCAGAGATAGAGAAAGCCATCATAAAATATCTTCCTGAAGGAGAAATGCTTTTACCTGCAGAAGATACTACATCTTTATCCAGGGAATATGAAATAGTGGAAATTATAAGGGAAAAAGTTTTTGAAGCCACCTACCAGGAAGTGCCTCATAGTGTTGCCGTTGAACTTGAGGATATTCAAAAAGGCAATAAAAATCCTGATATGTTAGTGGTAAAAGCCAATATTATCGTAGAAAGACCCAACCAGAAAAAAATAATAATCGGTGAAAATGGTGAAAAAATAAAAAACATAGGAATAAAGGCAAGAGAAGAACTGGAATTTTTCACAGGACAGAAGGTTTATTTACAGTTGAAAGTCCAAGTCATAGAAGACTGGAGAAACAGACCTGACGTATATAGAAGGTTTGGCTATACAGGTGCAAACATTTATTGAATTATTTAATTTTTTTCTTTTTTGTAAATACTCAGTGAACGGTATTTGAAATAAGTTTGGATTGTCTTTGAGGCTTTGTTTGAAAGAATGTTTTTACAAAGATGAGAAGAGCAATCCAGAACTTAAGCAAACCTCATTTTTTCTTTTTTGATTTTGTTTTTGGGGGTTTTGTAATTTCTTCCATATTATGATATTTTCTTGCAAGTTCAATAAGTTTTTTACCTACCGCATAGTTTACGGTTCTTTCAGGATATGAACCATCTTTACCTTTTTCACCTGCCGGAACCCCTGTAAGAATTTCAATTCCTTCGTTAACGGTTTTTACAGCCCAGATATGAAATTTATTTTCCCGGACAGATTCTATAACTTCTTCTTTTAACATCAGATGTTTTACATTGCTTTCCGGAATAATGACACCCTGTTGGCCTGTCAGTCCTTTTAGTTTACATACAGAATAAAATCCCTCTATTTTTTCATTTACCCCGCCTATGGGCTGGATTTCCCCTTTCTGGTTAATAGAGCCTGTAACCGCAATTCCCTGTTTAATGGGAATCCCTGACAGGGATGAAATGAGGGCATAGTATTCAGTTGAGGAAGCGCTATCCCCTTCAATTTCCTGGTATGTCTGCTCAAAACATATTGTAGAATTGAAAATCAGGGGATATTTATGCCCGAATTTTTCCCCGAGCAGACCCTTTAAAATAAGAAATCCCTTGTTATGAATGGAACCGGAAAGTTTTACCTCTCTTTCAATATTTATAACCCCACCCCGTCCTATGTATGTCGTTGCAGTTATCCTTGAAGGTTTTCCAAACATATAGTCCCCGATACTCATAACAGAAAGGCCATTTATCTGTCCTGTTGTATTACCATCCACGTCAACCATAATTGTATTATCATGTATCAGTTCCTCTATTCTTTTTTCTATTAAATTTGACCTGTATATTTTTTCTTCAATTGCCTTTGTTATGTGTTTTGCGGATATTAGAGAAGAACCATTGTCTTTTTCTGCCCAGAAGTTTGCTTCTTTTATAAGGTCGGATATTTCTATAAAATGGGTTGAAATTTTTTTTTGGTCCTCAATTATCCTTGACCCAAACTCTATAATTTTTGCCACGGCAGTCTTATCCAAATGTTTAAGACTGTTTTCACGAACAATCCTGCTTATAACAGAAACGTATTCATTTATCCCCTTGTTATCTTTTTCCATTATTGTACTGAAATCAACCTTTACCTTGAAAAGTTTATTAAAACTTTCTTCGTATGTATATAGAAGAAGATGTAAAAGCGGATTTCCGATAAGAATTACTTTTACTCTCGCGGGAACAGGCTGGGGTTTTAGGGAAGGTGTGCTTATAATCCTGAACTGTTCATTTATGTCCTCTATTCTTATCTCTTTATTTTCTATGGTGCTCTTGACTGCATCCCATGCAAAATAGTTTCTGAGAAGATCTAATGTGTTTAAAATTAAATATCCGCCATTTGCACGATGAAAAGAGCCGGGTTTAATCATTGTAAAATCAGTAAACATTGCTCCAAGAGATGGTCTGTATTCCGTTCTTCCTGTAAGATTGTAATATGTTGGATTGCTTTCCTTTATTACAGGCGCCCCTTTTATCTGGGAGTTGTCTATCAGCACATTAACATCGTATTTTATAAGAGGATTTTCCCTCGCGGGAAGTTTTAAACCGGGAAGAATTTCCATTTCTTTTTTATCTCCAAATGCTTCAACGTTTTCAACCGTATCATTTAAAACCTCATCCAGGTAGGATATAACGTCTGAAAAATCCTTGTATTTATCTTTCAGGTCTTCAATCTTCGGTTTTATAGTCGCAAGTGCTGTATCTCTTTCAAGGGCTTCAAGTTTTTCTTTTATTGTTTTTTCCGCCTGTTTTATCTGTCTTAATATTTCTGATAGCTGTTCGTAAAGAATCTCCTGCTTGTCTCTTATTTCTTTTTTTGCTTCATCAGATAATTTCTCAAGGTCCTCTTCGGAAAGAGGTTTTCCCTCTACTGCAGGAATAAACATAAATCCTGAAGTGGTACTTTTTAAATTGAAACCTGCCCGTTTTGCATCTTCCTCTATTTCACGTATAAGTTCATCCTTTTTATTCTGGAAATCCCTTACAATGAGATTTTTTTGTTCTTCATAGAATTTGCTTTCAAAAGCTTTTGGAACGTCCACCTGCAGGTCATCTATAAGTATCTGCATGTCTTTTTTAAAAATAATTGCCTTACCCGGTGGGAACCTAAGGCATTTTGGATTGTCAGGATGTGAAAAATTATGAACATAACACCAGTCATCAGGAATGGGCAGTTTTTCAGCAATTTTTTTTACTGTGCTTTCAACAGCAGCAACTCTACCGCTTCCAGGTATACCTGAAACATATATGTTATATCCATCCTGGGTGATGGAAAGGCCAAATTCAAGGGCATGTGCGGCCCTTTCCTGTCCAATAATTCCTTCATAGGGTATTATTTCCTCGGTTGTAGTGAATCCGAGTGTTGAAATATCAATCTTTGCTCTTAATTTTTCCGGTTCCAAAGCTCTTATAGCCATTTTTTCTCCTTCTTATTTTATGATTTTTTCTGAAAATAGTTTTTACTTTTTTATCAATCTTGTTATATAATATCAAAATTACAAAAAAAATTCAATTTTAAAAAACAGATGAAAATCATTTTTTTCATGAAAACCAAAGGAATAAGAAATGGAAATAAATCTTGAAAATAAGGTGGGAATTGTTACCGGCGGAGCATTGGGTATAGGCAGGGAAATTGTCTCAAATTTTTACAGGAACAAAATGAAGGTTGTTATCGCTGACATAAATGAAAAGCTCGGCAATGAATTAGTGGATGAAATAAAAAAATTATTTATAGGAGAAGCTTACTTTATTGAGACAGATGTCAGCAATAAAAAAAGTGTTGAAGATATGGTAAAAACCACTATTGAAAAATTTAAAAAAATAGACGTTCTTGTTAACAATGCCGGGATTAATATTCCACGACTGCTTGTAGACCCCAAAGGTAAAGAAGAGGTAACAGAGGGGGTTTTTGATAAGATTGTTGCCATTAATCAGAAGGGTGCATACCTGTGCGCGCAGGCAGTCGCAAAAGAAATGATTAAAGCAAAATCGGGTGTTATTATCAATATGTCTTCAGAAAGTGGTCTTGAGGGTTCTGAAGGACAAAGTATATATGCAGGGACAAAAGCCGCCCTCTACTCATATACAAGAAGCTGGGCAAAAGAACTTGGAAAATTCAATATAAGGGTTGTCGGAGTTGCTCCGGGTATACTTGAACCCACCGCCTTAAGAAGTCCTGAATATGAAAGGGCATTGGCATATACAAGAGGGATAACAGTTGAACAGTTAAAAGCAGGTTATGAAAAATCTTCTATTCCTATTGGAAGAACCGGAAAACTTAATGAGGTTGCTGAGCTTGTTTGTTTTCTTGCATCAGATTTTGCAGGATACATAACAGGAACAACAATAAATATAGCAGGAGGAAAAACCCGGGGATAATAAGTTTGACTATAAACCTTAGAATATATTATAATATTTAACAATGAAACAAAATAACAATACAATTGTAAAAAAGAAAAAAATTCCATTTGAAACAATCAAAAGACTCAGTCTATATCTAAGAACCTTAAAAAATCAAAAACAAACAGGAAAAGAAAATGTTTTATCCTCTGAAATCACAAAATATCTCAATATAACACCAGAGCAGTTTAGAAAAGACCTCTCTTATTTTGGTTCCCTGGGTAAAAAGGGCGTAGGATATAATATAAACCTTTTAATTGGAAATCTTGAAACTATTCTTGGTATTTATGAAGAACCTAAAATCGCGCTTGTTGGTGTTGGAAAACTCGGTTCTGCTCTTCTGGGTTACCCTGGTTTTTTAAATTTCAACTTAAAGGTTTATTGCGCTTTTGATACTGATTTAGGTAAAATAGGTAAGGTATGGGAAGGAGTAAAAATTGAGGATATTTCAAAGATAGATACGATTATACCTGAACAAAATATAAAAATAGCCATTATTACTGTGCCTGCAGATTTTGCGCAGGGAATCGCTGAGAAGCTTGTTAATAGCGGAATAAAGGGTATACTTAATTTTGCCCCTGTAAACCTGAATTTACCAAAAGATATTCTTGTCCGTAACGTTGACATGGCTTCTGAACTAATGACCCTTACATATATTGTAAAAAAAATGTAAAAATGAAAAACGATATAATCATCTTTGCATCTATTATTTTTATAACTTTTTTTTCAATCTTACTGCCGGTTAAAAATTTATATTCATCTCCTGTCAACAGGTCTTTTTCAAGTCCTCCTGATTATTTTCAGGCAGAGGCACATTTCAGGTATTTACAGTTGAGAGATTCAAATGGTCTCGTCAAGCCAAATGGTTATATACAGGGTGTTGCCGAACGTGCGGCAATGGTTAACAGACAGGAAAAAGCAGCATCTGCTTTAGGTTTGAGTCAGAGTCAGATTATATGGCAAAACGCCGGAATTTCTAATCTTAGCTGGGTTTCTTTGGGTCCGAATAACATCGGTGGACGAATCAGGTCCATATGGATAGACCCCCAAAATTCAAATCATATATTAGTAGGCAGTGTAGGAGGGGGTCTATGGGTTAGCTCTAATGCAGGAGCCTCATGGAATCCTGTGAATGATTTTCTGCCCAATCTTTCAATTTGTACCATAGCACAGAATCCAGTAAATGGGTATCTATATGCAGGAACCGGAGAAGGATTTTATAACGGTGATGCTATTCGTGGTTATGGGATTTTCTATTCCACTGATAATGGAAGTACGTGGCAATTGTTGCCTTCAACTAACCCAACAAATAATTCTGACTGGTACTTTGTTAACCGGATTGCCATTAGCCCTGATGGAACAACCATGCTTGCTGCTACAGGAGGTTATGCTACAGGTGAATCTACCTTTGTTACAGGCGGTATTTATCGCAGTACTAATGGTGGAAGTACATGGACAGAGGTTGCGACAGGAAGAAGTCTTGATGTGGCTTTTGACCCAAATAATTCGTCCAATGCAGTTGCAGACATAGATGACCCATATAATACCGGAACAGTTGCAATTGAGTATTCTACGAATGGAGGACAAACATGGACGGTCTCTAATCTTGGAACGCCTATGTATGGTCGTGCTGAACTATCTTATGCCAAAAGCACTTCAAATCTTGTTTATGCCTCGTATGATAATACCAATAACCAGTCTGTTATTAATGGACAAAAGATGGACGGTGATATTTATAAGTCCACTGATGGAGGACAAACATGGACATATATTAGTACACCTGACCATTTGTCCCAGGGTTGGTATGCAAACACAATCTGGGTATCACCGACAAATTCCAATCATCTTGTTATTGGCGGACTTAATTTATGGCAATCCACTGATGGCGGTAATACGTGGACCCAAATCAGTGACTGGACAAATACTCCTACAAGCCCTCATGCTGACCATCATGTCATTATATCTGACCCGGGTTATAACGGAAGTACTGACCGCAAGGTCTATTTTGGTGATGATGGCGGACTCTATTTTGCAAATGACGTTACTGCAGTGACTACGACCAGCGGATGGACGGAATTGAATAATGGATTGGCTATTACCCAGTTTTATAGCGTGGCGGGTCATTCCACAGCAGTGGCTGCACAAAACAACAATATCACTCCAATTATTGGGGGAGCACAGGATAATGGCTCTTTACTATATTCAGGTTCACCTGCATGGACAGCATTTTTTGGCGGTGATGGCGGTGATACGGCCGTGGATACTGCTGACGGTGATTATCTGTATGGAGAATACGTTTATCTTGATATTTTTCGCTCTACAGATGGCGGAGCAACACAAGCCTCTGAATTAACTAATGAACCGGGTGATACCTTCAGCAATGCAAATTTCATAGCTCCATTCATTCTTGACCCAAACAATAATAATACAATGTTGGCAGGCGGAACATCCTTATGGCTCAGCCAGAATATAAAAAATTCAACACCAACATGGACGTCCATTAATGGCAGCACTCTTCCTACTTCTTCTGATATCAGTGCCATCGCTGTAGCTTATGGTAATTCCAATGACATCTGGGTTGGACATAATGATGGGACTGTCTATCGCATGACAGGTACTATCAATACTCCGACATGGCAGCAGGTCGGCGGAGGTTCTTTTCCTGCTCAAATGGTTTTAAGCATTTTCATTGCTCCGAATAATTCTAATCAGGTATATGTTACCTTCGGCGGATACACGTCTGACAATATCTGGGTTACTGCTGACAATGGAAATACATGGACTGACATTGACCCTAATTCAAGTGGCTTACCGCAGGTACCGGTTTACAGTATCACAACTAATCCATCCAATTCTCAATGGCTATACATAGGCACTGACGCAGGTATATTTGACAGTACAGATGGCGGAACCATATGGAATGCAACAAATGACGGACCTGCCAACGTCTGCGTTGAGCAACTTGCATGGTTTAATAATTCCACTCTCTTAGCTTCTACACATGGCAGAGGAGTTTTTTCTATATCCCTTACATACACAGTAACGGCATCTGTCAACGGAGGAAATGGAACAGTATCACCTGCCACTCAAAATGTGACAGCCGGAAATTCAGCCTCTATTACCATAACGCCTAATACAGGATACGGAATATCAAGCATTACTGATAATGGAACTTCTGAACCTATCACCAATTCATCCGGTGAAACATATACTATAAATAACGTGACGGCAAATCATACGGTAGTTGTAGCTTTCGCTACTGCATACACAGTAACGGCATCAGTCAGCGGAGGAAATGGAACAGTATCGCCTGCCACTCAAAGCGTGGTATCCGGTGGCTCAGCATCTATTACAATCACACCCAATACAGGATACCAAATATCAAGCATTACTGATAATGGAACTTCCATGCTCATTGCCAATCCTTATGTGATAAATAATGTGGTAACAAATCATACGGTAGTAGTAACCTTCTCCATTATCACATGGACAATCAATGCATCAGTCAATGGCGGAAATGGAACAGTTTCACCCGCAACACAGACAGTCAATTACGGCAGTTCGGCGTCTATTACCATAACGCCTAATGCAGGATACGGAATATCAAGCATTACTGATAATGGAACTTCTGAACCTATCACCAATTCATCCGGTGAAACATATACTATAAATAACGTGACGGCAAATCATACGGTAGTTATAAATTTTGCCCCTCTTTATACAGTAACGGCATCTGTCAACGGAGGAAATGGAACAGTATCGCCTGCCACTCAAAGCGTGGTATCCGGCAGTTCCGCATCTATTACCATAACGCCTAATCCAGGATACGGGATACAGACTATTACGGATAATGGAACTTCCATGCCTGTTATCAATCCATACATAATAAATAATGTGACGACAAATCATACGGTAGTTATAAATTTTGCCCCTCTTTATACAGTAACGGCATCAGTCAGCGGTGGAAATGGAACAGTTTCACCTGCCACTCAAAATGTGACAGCCGGAAATTCAGCCTCTATTACCATAATGCCTAATACAGGATACGGAATATCAAGCATTACTGATAATGGAACTTCTGAACCTATCACCAATTCATCCGGTGAAACATATACTATAAATAACGTGACGGCAAATCATACAGTAGTAGTAACCTTCTCCATTATCACTTTGACGGTCAATGCATCAATCAATGGTGGAAATGGAACAGTTTCACCTGTAACCCAGACAGTCAATTACGGCAGTTCAGCGTCTATTACCATAACCCCCAATACAGGATACCAGCTTGCAGGTATTACTGATAATGGAATGTCAGTGCCTGTTGTCAATCCATACGTAATAAATAACGTGACAATAAACCATACTATAGTTGTAACTTTTGCACAGTTAAGTCTTACTGTAACTGCAGGACAAAATGAGGTTACACTGCAATGGATAACTGATTTTACAGGGATTGATAGTTTTATAATCATGAGAAAACATCCTACACCTGCAAATCCAAATCCTTCTTTTACAGCAATTACTACATTGCCATCAACAAATAAAACTTTTGTTGATTCAGGATATAACATTGCTTCAGGTAATTATCTTGGCTCCGGGTATTTCTCTGATGGCAGGCCTTATTATTACCAGGTTGTGGCATTTAGCTCTACAAACTCTGAAACTTCAAACGTTGCTTCAGCAATCCCTTCAGATTTTCCAGCAGGGCAAAATCCTGCAAATCTCCAGTTTTTACCCGGATATAATGGATTTACCGTCACATGGACCAATAATACATCTACGGATACCGCTTATTACATAGAAATATGGGATAATAATATACCTTCTGATATTACAAATCCTGACAGCATTATCACGATTCCCGGAACATCAACAACCGGTTTAATGAGCCATACCGTATCAGTCACGTCTTCAGGCCCATGGTACACAAGGATTATTGCTCAAGGTTCACATGGTTTTTCACTCTATGCAACAGCATCCAATGGCCAGGATTATTCAGGGGGAAATGTTTTTGGTAATCTGTTATCAGTCAAGTTTTCCGGTGGTGGAGGAACTCCTGTTGGTCCTCTGACAATATTATTAGTTGCAATTTTAATGTTGATTAAATTTATTTTTAATGTTAAAATTATTAAAAAACATGAAAAAAATAATCTTTAGCCTTTTTTTTATTTTATCTGCGTTCAGTTATGTTCAAGCCTCTCAGCTTATGTTTTCAAGTGAAAAAAATCTACAGACGGGACAATCACTGCAAATGTCATCGGGACAAACATCAGGGAGCAATATACAAAAAATTAATTTTTATATTTCTCAAAGCCAATGTGAATTAGGACAAACTATAAACAATTATGACATTATCCATATTACAGGCTTAACTCTCCAGGCTAAACCAGGGCAACCTCTTTTACCTGTAAAAATTATTGAACTTAATCTATCACCTAACATAAAAATTACAGGAATCAAAATCATAAATGCTAAATATATTGACATTGAAAATACGCTTAATATTGCCCCCCAACCACAAGGTTTGACTTATAATCCTGATAAAAATATATATACAGATAATTCCTGTTTCCCCGGGAAAATTGTAGCATTTACCCAGTCTACTGTAATGAATAATAATGTCCTATATATATTCATTTATCCGGTGCAGTATAATCCGGTAACAAAAAAAGTAATACTGATTACTTCAGGAGAAATAGATATTTATGGGAACTAGGAAAATGATAAAAAAAATCTCTATTCTGCTTTTTGCTGTTTTTGCAGTTTTTTGTTTGTGGGTTAAAACTCTTTTTGCCTATGAAATAGATCCTACTTTTACTGATGCCTCATGTATAATTTTAACAACTACCCAATATACCGCCCAGGCAGAACAGTTGGCAACTTTTGAAGAAAGTATGACGAATCCTATTGGAACTCCTATGCAAACAGCAATATATTTTCTTAACGACCCTACGGTTTCTAACTGGTTGAATTTATATGGAAAACCTAATGAACCTCCTCTGGCAAATCCTGATGTTCTTAATCCTTTTAATCCAAGCGGTGCTGGAGATTGGTGGACTAATACTGTTAAACCTCCTTGGCTTGAACACCATTTAGCCCGGCAAATACTTTCATTTATTTTAGACCTTTCAAATGCTCTGGATTATCAGCCAGCATTTGTGTCAGCTCCTTTAATGCAGGATATTATTTTATTTGGAAATTCCGCTTCTATTCCACCTGCAGATTATGTTTTAGTGCCAACTAATCAAAATATAATTAATTGTACTACACAGACTGGCTCAAACCATCATAATTGGTATCCTACAGACCTTATTTATGCTTGTGCAGGTCAATCTGGATTAATAAGTATTGCACCCCAATATGCTATATCAAGAATCCCAGTAAATAATACCAATGAAGCAAATACTATAATTACTAAAATTCAAAATTGGTATAACAATGCAAATTCTGCAAACAGCTGGAACTGGTTTAAAAATGTTGCCTTTGCAGGTGGAGGACAGAATACTATCTATAATTATTCCAGTCAAATAAGGGGTATATCTAGTCAATCTGAACCGCCAATTCCTACTCCTCGCATATATTGGGGTGAAATGGATGCCTTAAATATTATAAATGCTGTGGATAGTACAACAGAAGGTGGTTATAATAATAAAAGTTATCTTTCAGGGATGAATGTCAGCAAATATTTTTTGACAAATCCGCAAAACAGCCCTCAATATTTTACATCTACTAATGTAAATACTTTACTTTCTACAGGAAATAATGGTTTTGTATATCTTATTGGTAGTGGAAATTATAATGACCTTTCAGGACTTTCAGGAAATGGAGACCCTGATGATTTTTATTTTGATGATGGTTCAAATATTAATACAACTGATTTTCAATCTTATCCTTCTGATAATTATAATCTTCCTGTTATCATTTCTTCAGGAGATGACAATACTGCTTTTGATACATTATATTACACATCTGGAAATTCTCTTGGTAAATCATCTCTTCTTTCTTCTGGTGGAGCAATAGCATTTATTGGACCAGATAGACAAATCCCTTTTACTCTTCCAAATTTTTATTTTATTAATGGAATTTTACACTTAGATCAAAAAAATTTTCCTCAATTTATGGAAGAATTTGCAAAATATTATCATCGGGCAACATCTAATCCTAATAATTCTTCAGCACAAACAAACTTAGGAACTATTTATGCAAGTGCACTGGACGATTTTTATAATATAAATTCACCGACATGGTCTGTAGATGATTATATAACAATAGTAGAATGTGAATTTTTTGGAGACCCTGCCCTATATATTCCTTCTCAACAAATTTCTTCCACAGTAATATCCCCTCCACAAATACAGGCTTTAAATCCAGGAAATCCCACCTCTTCTTCGGCCTTACAATATGATTCCCTGAATATTCCGGTTTATGCAATTCCGGGTGGTTCTAATGTCAATATCAATCCATTTAAAGTAAGCTCTACTATAACAGATACAGCAGTTGTATCATCACTTACGACTGATTTTATTGATACCCGATACAGTCTAAATGATTCCAACCCTGGTGAAAATACAAATTTTCCATTATCCGGTGGCACTGGCACTTACACTGTAAATTTTGGCAGCACAGATACAGGACCCGGCAGTAATGGCCCTGGGCTTTATTTTGTGCGTGTTGCTAATAATAGCGCCAGCAACCTCCCTAAAGAAACCAGAATGTATATTGATGTAGATAATCAATTTACATATCCTTTTTCCAGTGATGTTCTTTTAGTTCTTAATGACCAGTTTAGATGGGCAGATAGATATCCTCTTATAGATTTCTATACAGAATCACAAAATCCTAATGCTTCTAATAGTCCTGACAATACAAACTACAATCTTTATCCAATAACAAACTCTAGTGCATTTCCTGTTTATTATCAACCTTCTTCTACCCCTTTTGAACCATATACTCCTTATCTTGTTTATTTATATGAAAATCCAAATACTGATAATACATATACCTGTTATGATAGCAGAATTTGGTATATATCAGCCATATATCAAGCTCTTGGCAATTTAGGCTATAACAATACTAATACAACTATTTGGAATGTGATTAATCTGTATGATGGTAATAATATTCAATATAATGGACAATCTCAATCAGGGGGAGGACAAACCTATTTAAAAACACCAGGGATAAATAAATATGGAGGAATTACATGGGAGGCATTAAAATCTTATCTTGGCAAAGGTTCTGATGGAAATCAAAAAATGGTTATATGGGTTACAGGGAAAAACAATAATGATACATTTTCCCCTTCTGACCAAATTGCTGTAGATAGTTTTTTGAGTGAAGGAGGAAAACTTCTTGTTATAGGACAGAATATAGGCCATGACATAGGAAGTTCGCAATTTTATACAAATACTCTTATGGCGAATAAAATTCAAGATGATATTGCCCTTTATGATATAGCAGGTATCTCAACAAACCCTTTAAGTAAAACATTAAATAATATTCAAACTATTAATCCGGATGGAGCATTAGACCCAAGTTCTCAGTTATCAAATTTTCCTGAAGAAATAGACCCTCAAGGAGGAGCATCTCTCTGTTTTCTTTATGAAACGGGCAGTGCGTCAGGTCCTGGGGCACCTCAATCTTCTGATGGAGCAGGACTTACATATTATAATCCTATAACCAATGGGACTCTTGTGTACCTACCGTTTGATTTTGCAAGAATAAATAATTTTTCAGGAACAAGTAATGGCCGGGTGGCTGTTTTATCAGCTATTTTTAACTGGCTTTTAAGCCCTACACAAACAGGTGTATTTACAGCAACACCTGGTAATAGCCAGATAACATTAAATTGGCAAACTTTACCACCAAACCAAACAGGTATTTTAATTCTTCGTAAAGTAGGAGGTTATCCAACGTCCCAGCCCACAAATGGAACAACATACACAGTAGGGCAATCTATTGGTGATGGAACTATAGTTTATGTAGATGGAGCAACCCCTTTGTCTTATATAGATACAGGACTTACTAATGGAAAAGCCTATTACTATACTGCCTATACCTATACATCAAATAGTGCTTACTCTTTATATGGAAATGCTTATGCCACACCATCATCTGGACCACCTCCCAGTGGACTTGTTGCTCCTTCCAATTTAACTGCAAGTTCACAGATTGTGGGAAGCACATGGCAGGTTAATTTAAACTGGCAGTATACTGGAACAAGTGAAACAGGATTTCAGATTCAAAGATATATTTTATCAGGTAATACATATACAGATACAACAACCTTTCAAGTTGGACAAGTACTAAATTGGACAGATACAACAGTATCAGCGAATACAACTTATGTTTATATGATAAGAGCATTTAAAAATGGAAGTCCAATACAATATTCTCAATGGTCCAATACAGCAATAACTACAACTGCTATTTTACAGGCACCAGTAGGACTCAATGCTATTCCAGGACAAAATGAAGTCACACTTCAGTGGACAAATGCAAGTAATCCATTAGCTGCTAAAGGGATTTATATACAGAGAAATCATCCAACACCGTCAAATCCAAATCCTTCTTTTACCACAATCGCTGCAATTCCATCAACTGATAATTCTTTTGTTGATTCAGGTATAGATGTTTCTACAGGAAATTATCTTGGTTCAGGATATTTTTGTGATGGCAGGCCTTATTATTACCAGGTAATAGCTTTTAACCAGACTAACTCTGAAACTTCAAATGTAGCAGAAGCAACACCTTCTGCATTTCCATCAGGACAGAATCCTACAAATTTAACATTTTTACCAGGTGTTAATGGATTTACTGTAACATGGAATGATAATACAACAACAGAAACTGCTTATTATATAGAAGCATGGAACTCTGTACCTTCTGATATTGCTAATCCAGATACTATTATTGTAGTACCAGGGACTACCACAACAGGAACAATGTCACAAATAGTATCTGTTTCCTCTGGTGGAACATGGTATGCAAGAGTGATTGCACTAAATTCATCCAGCACAGGACATCCAGGATTTTCCCTCTACGCAACATCATCCAATGGGCAGAACTATTCAAGCGGAAACATTTTTGGTAATCTTCCTGTATCTTCATCCAGTGGAGGGGGGGGAACTCCGGTTGGACCTTTAGTAGTATTACTATCTCTAATCCTGCTCTTGTTTAAATTGCTTAAAAGAAAAAAATACGACAGGTAGACTTTAATTTGCTTAATACTCCCGATTCTGATATAATATAAATAACAAAAATATATACATCGGAGAAAATATGCCTTCTACTATATTTGAATTATTGTTTCATTAATAATATGAAAAATAAAGTATTATTTTTGGGTTTTATTTTATTATTCATTACAGGGTTTTCATTTGCAGAAAATAATTATTCAGACATACTGAAAAGCAATATTTTTTCTCAACAGCCTCCTCCTCCACCACCGCCACCGTCAGCTGTTACGTCTATCCTTAAAAATGTTCCTCCTCCACCGTCTCTTAATACTGTTATAACGATTATGGGAATATTATACTCTTCCGATAAAAATTCAAAGGTAATAATCAAAAATCTTGAAAATAATCAGGAAAACATTTATTCGCAGAAGGACACAGTTGGAAATGCGGAAATTTTAAAAATAAAAAAACATTCCGTAACATTCCGGTATAATAATCAGCAGGTAATGATTAGTATGAATAATGGGATATCTTCACAGAATACGGCTTTATCTTACGCAGCCCCTGTTAATATTCTTAATTCAAATTCACACAGGGTAAATCTTGATAATCTTGTATCACATGCTTCCCGGAAAATAATGCCTGTCAGATATGTTAATACGGATAATGCTCTCAAGGATTTAACATCTGACAAAAATCTTTTAAGTACCATGAGTTTAATCCCGCAGGTTGCCAACAATGGACAGGTTGCAGGATTTTCCGTTAATAATCTTCCCTCCAATAGTCTGCCTGTTCAAATGGGACTTCAAAACGGGGATGTTGTCCAAAGTGTGGATGGAGTAAAAATTAACAGTCTTGCCACGGCATTTCACGTATATAATAATATCATGCAAACACATCAAAGTGTAGTAACTGTCCAGGTTTTAAGGGATAATCAGCCCGTAATTCTAACGTATCATCTTCAATAAAAAATATGCACCCGGCCTATCTATATAAAAAAAAGGATAACAATATCGTTCAATGTAATCTATGTAATCATTTTTGCGTAATAGGCCCCGGGAGTAAAGGCATTTGCGGAGTAAGAGTTAACAAGTGCGGTGAATTATTTACACTTGTATATGAAAAACCCGTTGCTGAAAACGTGGACCCTATTGAAAAAAAACCATTCTATCACTTTTTACCGGGGAGTTCTTCTTATTCCATTGCTGCTGTAGGATGTAATTTCCAGTGTGGTTTCTGTCAGAATTATGAAATATCACAGGCACCGGGAATGGGTTATGAATTCAAAACTTCTGAAGTAGATATAACCCGGATAATAGATAGAGCCTTAAAATATAAGTGTGAAAGTATATCCTACACATACACAGAACCGACAATATTTTTTGAGATGGCTTATGATATATCTAAATCAGCAAAAGAAAAAGGCATCAAAAATTGTTTTGTTACAAATGGATACATGAGCCCTGAAGCACTTGATATGATTGCCCCTTATTTAGATGCTGCAAACGTTGACCTGAAAGGGAATGAAATCTTTTACAGGAAACTATGCAAGGCGCATTTTCAGCCTGTTATAAATACTATAAAACGAATGAAGGAACTGGGAATATGGGTTGAGGTTACAACCCTTATTATACAGGACTATAATGATGATAATGAAACATTTGAACTTATGGCAGAAAATCTTTATAATATAGACCCTCAGATACCATGGCATTTTTCCCGGTTTTTTCCAGTATTCAGAATGTCAGAACATTATCCTACAGGAGTGGAAATAATTCACAAATTCAGGGAAAAGGCATTAAAATATGGGTTTAAACATGTTTATACAGGTAATATACCCGGGAATAATGGTGAAAATACGTTCTGTCCCAAATGTTCCACGCCGGTTATAAAAAGATTGGGCTATATGATACTTGAAAAAAACATAAAAGATAACAATTGCCCAGGATGCGGTCATCCAATTGCAGGTATATTTAAATAAAATGAAAGAAATATTTAGTCTTAAAAAATTATATAAAGATAGAAAAAAAGAGATTTTATCCCGGGTCAGGAATTTTGAAGAAATAAACATAAAAGATGAAAAAAAGGTCTTCACTGAAATGTGTTTCTGCCTTCTTACACCGCAATCAAAAGCAAAAAAATGCTGGGATGCCATTACTACACTTAAAAAAAAAGAACTCCTTTTTAACGGGACAGCAGATGAAATCCAAAAATGTCTTACAGGAGTCAGATTTCACAAAAACAAGTCTTTCTATATTATAAATGCCAAAAAATCTTTCCCTGGAATAATGAAACTTCTGAATGATTCAAACGACCCTGTCTTGAGCAGGGAAGAGCTCGTTCGTAATGTAAAGGGTTTGGGATATAAGGAAGCAAGCCATTTTTTAAGAAACGTAGGACTGGGAAAAACCCTTGCAATTCTTGACAGGCATATCCTTAAAAATCTGCTGAAATATAAGGTGATACCACATATACCAACAACTCTTACAAAAAAAATATATCTTGACATTGAAAAAAAGATGCTTGCCTTTTCAAAAGAAATAAAAATACCGATAGAACACTTGGACCTTCTTTTCTGGTCTATCCAAACCGGAGAAGTCTTCAAATAAAATAATAAGTTGGAGTTTATTTTTTAAGGATAAGTTTGGATTGTCTTTGAGGATTTGTTTGAAAGAACGTTTTTACAAAGCAGGAAAGAACAATCCATAACTTATCTCTTCCATATAATTATGAGATCAAAATAATATGATAATCAGGATTGCATCTGTCCAGATCAACTGCACTGTAGGGGATATCAAAGGAAATGGGGAAAAAATTCTTAAATCCATAAAACAATCCAGAGAGATGGGTGCAGATATAGTGGTTTTTCCGGAGCTTGCTATTACAGGATACCCTCCTGAAGACCTCCTTTTAAAAGAACAGTTTGTGGACGCAAACCTTCAGGAAATAGAACATATCAAAAATAGCATAGATGACATTGTTGCAATCCTCGGTTTTGTTGATAAGTCCGGGAATAAACTATACAATGCAGCCGCTGTAATCTGCGCTCAAAAAATTATCGGGGTTTACCACAAGACGTTTTTACCGAATTACGGCGTGTTTGATGAAAAGAGATATTTTAAAGCAGGAAGAAAAACCCCGGTATTCCTGCTAAATAAAAATGGGCATAATATTCCATTTAGCATAAGTATATGTGAAGACATCTGGCACCTTGATACGAGCCCGATTATTAATGAAGTCAAACTCGGTTCAAATCTTGTCTTCAACATAAATGCCTCCCCATACCATATGGGTAAAATTCATGAAAGAGAAGAGATCGTATCAAAGCAGGCTATAAAAAACAAGATAAAAATTGCCTACATTAATCTTGTTGGCGGACAGGATGAACTCGTATTTGACGGCCAGAGTTTTGTTGCTGACGAAAATGGAAATATTATAGCAAGAGCAAAATCCTTTAAAGAAGACGTTACTTTCCTTGATGTTGACATTCAGGAGTTTTCCAATACCCTGAAAAAAGAAATAATACATATAGAAACACCCTTAAAAAACAGATTAAACCCCGCC